>DATFMD010000352.1:0-2340 GCA_035267125.1 Nitriliruptoraceae bacterium
ACGATGCGGCCCTTGCCGGATGCGTCGCCTGCCTCCATGTGGGGTTCGAGGTGCGCGACCGCAGCCTTCATGGCCTCGGCCGACTGGAGCACGAACGGCAACTGCATCTGGCCCGAACCGAACAGTTCGCCCACCACCCGCATGCCGTCGAGCAGGAACTCGTTGACGATGGTCAACGCCGGGTGTCCGGCCGCCATCGCGGCGTCGAGGTCGGCGTCCATCCCGTCGCGGGCACCGTCGATGATGCGCTGCTTGAGGCGTTCCTCCAGTGGCAGGTCGGCCAGGGAGGGGCCGCCGCTGGCCGTCGCGGCGTCGACCCCGTCGAACAGGGCCATCAGGCGGTGCAACGGGTCGTAGTCGCCATCTGCCGTGCCCCCCATGCCGGCCGTGCCACGGTTGTCCTCGATGAGGTCGCGCGCGACCTGCACCTGTTCGTCGTCGATGCGGTGCAGCGGCAGGATCTTGGCCGGGTTGACGATGGCCGAGTCGAGCCCGCGGTCGATCGCCATCTGCAGGAACACCGAGTTCAGCACCTGCCGGGCGGCGGGGGACAGGCCGAACGAGACGTTGGACACGCCCAGGGTCGTGTGACAGCCGGGGATCTCGGCCTTGACCCGCTCGATGGCGTCGAGGGTGGCCATGCCGTCACCTCGCAGGTCCTCCTGGCCGGAGCCGAGCGGGAAGGTGAGGCAATCGAAGACCAGGTCGGCTGCCTCCATGCCGTGCTCGTCGATCGCCATCGCGGCAATGCGCTTGCACACGTCGACCTTCCACTCGACGGTGCGTGCCTGGCCCTCCTCGTCGATGGCCAGGACCACCACTGCAGCGCCGTAGCGCCGGGCCAGGGTCAGGAGATCGTCGGCCTTGCCACGCCCGTCCTCGAGGTTGACCGAGTTGATGACGGCCCGGCCACCGAGGCGCTTGAGTGCTGCCGTGACCACGTCGACCTGGGTGGAGTCGATGACCAGGGGCAGCGTGGACTGCGTCGCGAAGCGGTCGACGACCTCGACCATGTCGGCCACGCCGTCGCGACCGACGTAGTCCACGCACACGTCCAGCACGTGGGCGCCGGCGCGGGCCTGGTCGCGGGCCAGTTCGACCATCGCCTCCCAGTCCTGGTCCAGCAACAGGCGCTTGAACGCGGCCGAACCGTTGGCGTTGACGCGCTCGCCGATCATGAGGAACGAGGTGTCCTGCTCGATCGTGACGGCGCCGTACAGCGATGCCAGCGACGGCTGGAACTCCACTGACCGGTCGCCGGGCACGAGGTCGCCGACTGCATCGACCACGCGCGCCAGGTGGGCCGGCGTGGTGCCACAACAGCCGCCGACGATCGCGACGCCCAGTTCCCGGACGAACTCCCGATGGGCCGTTGCGAGGCCTTCGGGGTCCAGCGGATAGCAGGTCTGGCCGTCGATCATCTCGGGGATGCCGGCGTTGGGGATGACGGCGATCGGCAGGCGCGAGTGGCGTGACAGGGTGCGCACGTGCTCGCGCATGTCGTTGGGTCCGGTGGCGCAGTTGAGCCCGAGCACGTCGATGGGCAGGGGGTCCAGCGCGGCGATGGCGGCGGCAGGCTCGCTGCCCAGCAACATCGTGTTGATGTCCTTCTCGACGGTGAACGTCACCATGATCGGGACACGGACACCGCGTTCGGCGAACACGTCGGTCGTGGCCGCCACGGCCGCCTTGACCTGCAGCAGGTCGAAGCAGGTCTCGATCATGACGAGGTCGACACCGCCGTCGAGCAAACCCCGGACCTGTCGGGCGTAGCCAGCCTCCATGGCGTCGACATCGATGAAGTCCTTGGCGACGGACGGATCGTTGCCGAGGCTCAGCGTGGGCGATCGAGTGCCGGGCCCGATCGAGCCGCCGACGAACAACGGGGTCGTGTGGTCGCCGGTCTCGGCTCGGTGCTCGGCGATGGCCTGGTTGGCCAGTCGGGCGGCGGTCGCGTTGAGTTCCTCGGTGTCGTCACCCAGGTCGTACTCGTCGAGGACCCAGGGTGCGCCGCCGAACGTGTCGGTCTCGAGGATCGTGCAGCCGACGCTGAGGAACGACCGGTGGATGTCGACGATCACGTCGGGACGGGTGCGCACCAGCACCTCGTTGCATCCGTCGAGCGCATCGCCGCCGAAGTCCTGCGGTGCCAGGTCGGCATCCTGCAGGGACGTGCCCATGGCACCGTCGACCACCAGGACCTGGCGGCCGATTGCATCGAGGAAGGGGTGGGAGAAGTCAGACCGGGCCATCGAGGTCTCTCGTCGTTCGTACGGGCACTGGTGCAGCCGCCGGGGTGCGGGCCGCACGCGGGTGACCGAGACTTCGGGCCGCTGCTGC
>DATFMD010000353.1:0-4059 GCA_035267125.1 Nitriliruptoraceae bacterium
GTTGAGCGTCGGGCTCGGTCGCATGGCCGCCTCGACCAGGGCGGGGTCGGGCCAGTAGTACCCGCCGATGTCGACCGGGTCGCCCTGCACGTCGAGGAGTTCCGCCACGATGGCGTCCTCGTTGGCGGCCAGGGCCTCGGCAACGTCGGCGAAGGCGGCTGCCAACTCGGCATCGTCGTCCTGGTCGGCAAGGGCGCGGGCCCAGTAGCGAGCGAGCCAGTAGTGGCTGCCGCGGTTGTCGTTCTCGTTGACCTTGCGGGACGGCGACTTGCCGGTCATGAGCAGTTGCTCGGTGGCCTCGTCGAGGGCCGCCGACAGGATCGCCGCCCGCGGGTTGTCGGCATGCTCGGCGAGGTGGTCGAGCGACACCGCCAGGGCCAGGAATTCTCCCAGCGAGTCCCAACGCAGGTGGTTCTCGGCCACGAACTGCTGGACGTGCTTGGGTGCCGAGCCGCCCGCGCCGGTCTCGAACAGCCCACCGCCGTTGAGCAGCGGCACGATCGACAGCATCTTGGCCGAGGTGCCGAGTTCGAGGATGGGGAACAGGTCGGTGAGGTAGTCGCGCAGGACGTTGCCGGTGACCGCGATCGTGTCGTCGCCGCGGCGGACGCGGTCGAGCGTGTAGCGGGTTGCCTCTGCGACGTCGAGGGTCTCGATGTCGAGGCCGTCGGTGTCCAGTGTGGGCAGGGTGGCGTCGAGCTTGGCCAACAACTGGGCGTCGTGGGCGCGGTCGTCTTCCAACCAGAACACGATCGGCATGCCGGTGGCACGGGCGCGTCGCACGGCGAGCCGGATCCAGTCCTGGACGGCGTCGTCCTTGGTCTGGCACATGCGCCAGATGTCGCCGGCACCCACCTCCAGGGAGAGCAGCACGGCGCCGGCCTGGTCCACGACCTCCACGACACCCGCCGACTCGATCTCGAAGGTCTTGTCGTGGCTGCCGTACTCCTCGGCCTTCTTGGCCATCAAACCGATGTTCTGCACCGTGCCCATCGTCGTCGGGTCGAAGGCGCCGTGGCGTTGGCAGTCACGGATGGTCTCGTCGTACAGGGCCGCGTAGCTGGAGTCGGGGATGACCGTGAGCGCGTCCTGTGCCTCGCCGGCTGCATTCCACATCTGGCCCGACGTGCGGATCATCGCCGGCATCGAGGCGTCGATGATGATGTCGGACGGCACGTGCAGGTTGGTGATGCCCTTGTCCGAGTTGACCTGTGCCAGGCCCGGGCCGGTGTCGTAGGCCGCGGCGATGTCGTCGCGAATGGCCTGGGCCCGGTCCTCGGGGAGGTCGTCGAGCGCTGCTTCGAGGCTGGCCATGCCGTCATTGGCGCTGACCCCGAGTTCGGTCAACGTGGTGGCGTGGTTGGCGAAGACGTCGTCGAAGTAGGCACGAACTGCGTGGCCGAAGATGATGGGGTCGGAGACCTTCATCATGGTGGCCTTGAGGTGGATCGAGAACAGGATGCCGGCCTCGCGAGCGGCCTGGACCTGGGCTTCGAGGAACGCGACCAGGGCGTCGCGGCGCATCACCGATGCATCGATGATCTCGCCCGCCAGGAGGGGGGTGGACTCCTTGAGCACGGTCACGGTGCCGTCGGAGGCGACGTGCTGGATGCGGACGTCGTCGTCGTGGTCGACCGTGGTCGAGACCTCGGTGCTGCGGAAGTCGTCGTGGCCCATCGTGGCCACGCGCGTCCTGGAGTCGCTGCTCCACTCACCCATCGGATGCGGGTTGGCGCGGGCGTAGGCCTTGACGGCCCTGGGCGCTCGCCGATCCGAGTTGCCCTCGCGCAGGACCGGGTTGACGGCTGATCCCATGGCGACGCTGTAGCGGGCACGCACGTCGGCGTCCGCTTCCGACGTGGCTTCTTCGGGGTAGTCGGGGAGCGGATAGCCGTCGTCCTGCAGTTCGGTGATGGCCGCCTTGAGCTGGGGCAGTGAGGCAGAGATGTTGGGCAGCTTGATGATGTTGGCCTCGGGCGTCGTGGCCAATTCACCCAGTTCGCTGAGTGCATCGTTGACTGCTCGCTCGCCCAACAGGTCGGGAAACTGTGCCAGGATCCGTGCAGCCAAGGAGATGTCGCGCGTCTCGACCTCCACGCCTGCCACTCCGGCAAACGCCTCGATGACGGGCAGCAACGACGTCGTGGCCAGGGCGGGAGCCTCGTCGGTGAACGTGTAGATGATCGTGCTCATGGTGCGCCTGTCGGCTGGAGGAACGGGTGCAAACGGAGGGTTCACGGTAGTCGACGCGTGCCGCCCGACAACTCGCCAGCACATGCCACGGGGGCAGGCCCCGACGTGGGCATCGAGGTGTGCATGCCTGGGGGCCCCACCGCGGTGGGGCTGACCAGGTCAGGGTGATCGTCGGTGTTCGGCGTCGTGGCAGTGATCAGGCCCATTGCGAACTGCCCCCGGTCGTGGTCCGTCGGCAGTCCCGATGCCCGGATCCGTGCGTGGCCCAGCGTGGTCGTTGCCGTCACGTGCAGGTGGGGGAGGGCGGGGTGGAAGCGGGTCGACGTGGGCGATGCCGTCAGGGCTGGTCCATGTGACATCGCCGTTGCAGATGTCCAGTTGGACGGTCCAGCCGTGGTCGTGGACGAGTGCATGGCAGTGGTGGCACAGGGCGATGCCGTTGTCCACGGCCGTGACGCCGTTGTTGCGCCACCAACGGATGTGGTGGACTGCCGTCCAGGCGATCGGGCGGGTGCAGTTGGGGCCGCGGCAGCGGCGGTCGCGGGCGTTGATGGCGCGCCGCTGTGGTTCGGGCCACGATCGACTGGCGCGTCCGATGTCCAGGGGCATCGACGTGCCGGCCAGGACGATTCGGGACACGGCGGCGTCGCACAGCAGGCGGCGGATGGCCTGGGGTGACAGGTGACCGCCCCAGTCAAGCTCGCCGGGAGCGAAGTCCGCCCAGCTGGGGTCGTCGGGAGCGATTGCAGCGTCGGGTGCGTCGGGGTCGGCGGCAGCCTCGTCGGTGAGGTCGGCGCGCAGGAGGTCGGCGTCCACGATCGCGGACAGGTGGGGACGTGCGATGCCGCCTGTCCCGTCGGCGAGGTCGTGGTCGAGCACGCTGCGGGTCATGTCCGCCAGCGCGTCGGCGCGGCGTTGCGGGCCACTGCGCCGGCGCTCGGGCGCCGTGCCGGGCGGATCGGGCTGCGTGAACGCGTCGAATGCGGTGGCGACCAGCGATCCGACTTCGTCGGGCAGCCTGGCATGCAAGTCCCACATTCCGCTGTCGCCATCGCGCACCAACGAGGCGCGGCGACGGGCGTGCTGGCGCCGTTCATCCCGCAGCAGGGCCGCCCCATCGGCGTGCTGTTGGCGGTGGCGGATGTCGGCCCGGACTGCTTCGGGGGTGGAGCCTCGGGCGGCATCGAGCAGTTGGCGCTCGACCTCCGAGGGGGAGCCGAGTCGACCGTCGCGAGCGGCCTGCACGATGGCGTCGGCTGATTCGACCGGGACGTCGCCCCGGGCCACGGCGTCGGCAGTTCGGGGCATGTCGTCGAAGTTGGCGCCCAGCCGTGCCAGTCGGTTGGCGTCGCGGCCGCCCATGCCGGTGGCCGACTTGATCCAGTCGGTGGCCGATGACGCCCCGTCGGCGCGGGTGATCCCGCTGCGGTGCGCCGCCCGTGTGGCCCGTGCCAGCGCGACGGTGGCCAGCCCGTCCAGGCGCCGCAGGGTGGCGACATGGGCCCGCAGTTGGTCGGCATCGAGGCCGCCGAGCGACCGGGCAGGTTCCAGCAGTCGACCCAACGCATCCACGTGTCGTGCGACACGCTCCACGACCGACTCGTCACGTCCGGCATCGATTGTCGACTCGTCCCCTCCGGCATTGGTCGTGGCAGCGTCGAAGTCGCCACGTCGCTCGCCGGCAGGCAGTGGCCACCTGGTGGTGCGCCGCGGTGCGAGCGTGTCGAGCATTGAAGAACTCTTTTTGACGTTGGATGACGCAATGTACACGAACACAAGTTCGATGACAACCCCATCATTCCGAATACCACACGGACCGGGAGTCCCTGTCGCGGGCGCCACAAGGCCGCGAGGTCGATCGGCACC
>DATFMD010000354.1:0-8625 GCA_035267125.1 Nitriliruptoraceae bacterium
CCCGGACCGTCGTCATCGGCGCCGGCATCCACGGCCTGTCGACCGCCTGGCACCTGGCCTCGGCCGAGGGTGACCGGGCCGATGTCCTCGTGGTCGACAAGGACGACGTCGGGGCCGGTGCGTCGGGCATCGCCTGCGGCGTCGTCCGCAACAACTACTTCCAGCCCGCGATGCGCCGGCTGATGGCGCACTCCGTGGACCTGTGGGAGCGCCACGCCGAGGAGTTCAGCTACCACGGGGTCGGCTACCTGCAGGTGTCCCACGAGGGCATGCACGACGACGTCGCGGCGATCGCCGCCGAGCAGGAGGAGATCGGCTACGCCTCGACCTTCGTCGAGGGGGCTGCCGCGACGCATGCCCACCTGCGAGCGATCTTCCCCGACTGGCGGGCTCCCGGGGTCACCAGCGTCCTGCACGAACACCGCGGCGGCTTCGCCAACAACATGGCCTCGGTGCGCGCGCTGGCGGCCCGGGCGACGGGTGCCGGGGCCCGCCTGGCCACGGGCGTGTCCGTCCGGGGGTTCGAGGGTTCTGCCGAGCGGGTGACCGCCGTCGTGACCGACGCCGGGACGGTCCGGTGTGACCGGGTGGTCGTCGCCGTCGGGCCGTGGATCCGGGACCTGTGGGCGATGCTGGACCTCCCGTCGCGCATCGACGTGGCGACGCCCCACGGCGCCACCACCCGGCCGATGTGGCAGTTCATGGCCCTGCAGGAGTCCACGCTCAAGGTTGACCCGTCCCTGCTGTGCGATGCCGCCGGTGGCCTCCCGCCCGTGGTGCACGTCGACTCGGACGCGCCGCTGCTCGACGGGGAGGGCGAGCTGGTGACCGACCGTCCCTGGGGGATCTACTTCAAGCCGGACGAGCACTTCGGTGGCGTGCAGGGTGGGGCGATGCCACTTCCGGTGGACCGACCGGCCGCGGACGTGGCGATCGACCCCTACGGACCCGCCAGCCCCGAATTCGTCGTCGGGGCGGATTTCCACCGGCTCTGGACCGCTGCCCTGGTCGCCTGCATGGAGCGCTTCGCCGGCACCGAGCACCTCGTCGGTGGAGAGCCCTCGGGTGGGATCGGGTGCTTCACGCCCGACGCATTCCCGGTCTTCGACACCTTCCACGACAACGTCCACGTGGTCGCCGACTCCAACCACGGCTACAAGATGATCGGCGTCGGGGCGCTGGTGGCCGACGAGGTCCGTGGGCAGCCATCCGACCTACTGGCCCCGTTCCGGTTCGACCGCTACGCCCGCGGCGACCTCCACCCGACCTCCAACTCCCCGTTCCCGTGGTCGTGAGCATGGCGTCCACGACCGCGCAGCCCAACCGCGGGTCCGGCCGCGACGCGACGGACCGGGTCGTGGTCGTGGGTGGAGGTGTGGAGGGACTGTCCATCGCCCACGGGCTTGCACGCCGGGGAGTCGAGGTCGTGCTGTGCGAGCGATCCGAGCTCGCCAGCGGGGGAACGGGCAAGTCCAGCGGCGTCGTGCGGGCGCACTACGGGGTCGCGTCGCTGGCCGCGATGGCCTGGATCGGCGTCCAGGCGCTGGAACGCGGTGTCGAGGAGCTGGGCCACGACGTCGGCTTCGTCCAGACCGGCTACGTGGTCGGCGTGGGGCCCGACGACGTCGCGGCCCTGCAGGCCAACGTGGCCATGCACCAGGGGCTGGGCGTCGACGTGGAGCTGGTGGACCACGACGCCGTGGCCGGCCAGTGGCCGGGCACGGAACTGGACGACTTCGCCGCCTTCGCCCACGAGCCCCGGGGCGGCCACGGCGACGCGCACTCGACGGCGCTGGCCTATGCCCACGCCGCCCGTCGGGCCGGGGCGACCATCCGACCCCACACGCCCGTCGTCGCACTCGAGACTGCCGGTGACCGGGTCGTCGGCGTGGCCCTGGCCGACGGCACCACGGTGGCTGCGGACCTGGTGGTCGTGGCCGCCGGGGCCTGGTCCGTCCCCCTGTGCGCCCAGGTCGGCGTCGATCTGCCCATCCGCGCCCAGCGCGAGCAGATCATGTTGGTCGACCCGGGTCGCGATCTGGGCGAGGTGCCAGTGCTCAGTGACCTGGTGTCGCTGCAGTACGTGCGAGCCGAGCGGGACGGCTCGCTGTTGGTCGGCAACTCCGACCACTCCGCCCCCGACTACGTGGACGTCGACCGGTATCGCAACCAGGTCGACGACGCATACGTCGAGCGTGCGGCCGCGAAGATCCAGGCGCGGTTCCCCGGGCTGGACCCTGCGCTCAAGGGGGGCTACTCGGGCTGCTACGACGTCACGCCCGACTTCAACCCGATCATCGACCTGCCCGGCCCCGACGGACTGCTCGTGGCCGCCGGCTTCAGTGGGCACGGCTACAAGATCTCGCCCGCCGTCGGCGAGTTGGTGGCGGACCTGGTCATCGCTGGGGCCAGTCGCCATCCCGACGTCGTGGCAGCCGACTTCCGGCTCGATCGCTTCGCGCTGGGGCGCCCGTTGACCAGCGAACACCCATACCGGCAGGCCGGCCAGATGCGCTGACCAGTCCCGGGCGGGCGGGTTTCGCGCCACGGGATCTTGCGGATGTGATGGGCGCGTCGACCTAGGTGGGGCCATCCAGGTCGATGGCCACCACGGTGACGTTGTCCTGGCCGCCGGCATCCAGCGCCGCGGTCACCAGGCCGTCGGCACACCGTCCCAGGTCCTCGACGGCCAACACCTCCGCCAACGCCTCGGCTCCGAGCATGTCGGTGAGCCCGTCGCTGGACAGCACGAGCCGTCCGGGACCGACCACCTCCACCACGTGGGGCGACAGGCGGTCGTCGTCGGGGTCATCCACCTGCGCTGACGAGTGGGAGCCTCCCAGCACCTGCGTGATGCCGCCCCAGGCCGCACGATCGGGTGGGAACACGGCGCGCAGGTCGTCGTCGGCCCACCACAGCGCCAGCGAGTCGCCGACGGCGAACACCAGGGCGGTGTCCGCAGCATGCACGGCAGCCGCGACCAGGGTCGTGCCCATCGTGGCCGTTTCGGGGTGCCGCTCCATGTGCTGGGCCAGTTCGCGGTCCAGGGCATCGACCAGCATTGCGACGTCCGCTGGAGCGGTGATCGCCGCCGGATCCACGCCGGCGAGGCCATCGGCGACCAGCCCCGATGCCACGTCGCCCGCGGGGTGGCCTCCCATGCCGTCCATCACTGCAAGCAGGACCGGAAGGTCGACCCGGACGTCATGACGGCCCTCGGGTCCGGTGAGCGTGTCCGCACCGACGACGGCGTGGTCCTCGTTGCTGGAGCGGACATGGCCGACATTGGTGGCGGCGACGACGTGCAGGGTCATGGAGGAGCGAACCATCAGTGGGAATCACCATAGACCCTATGGCAGCCCCGGTCCGAAACCACCCGTCCATCCGTCCACCCACTGCACCCGATCCGCGGGCGCAGGCACCCCTACCCCAGGCGGTCGATCACGGCCTGGGCGACCTGCTTCATGGTTTCGCGTCGCTCCATGGCCTGCTTCTGGATGAACCGGAAGGACTCGGACTCGCTCATGGACTCGTGGTCCATCAGCAGGCCCTTGGCCTTGTCGACCAGCTTGCGCACCTCGAGTCGGTCCTGGAGGTTGTCGACCTCGGCCTCCAGTCCGCTCATCTCGCGGAAGCGTCCGGCAGCGATCTCCACGGCGGGCAGCAGGTCGTGCTTCTGGAACGGCTTGACGAGGTAGGCCATGGCACCGGCGCGGCGAGCCTTCTCGACCAGGTCCCGCTGGCTGAAGGCCGTCAGGATCAGGATCGCGGAGAGGCGCTCCTTGGCGATCTCCTCGGCCGCGGCAATCCCGTCCATGACGGGCATCTTGACATCCAGGATGACGAGGTCGGGACGCAACTCACGGGTCAGCCGCACGGCCGACGCGCCATCGGCCACCTCGGCAACGACGTCGAAGCCCTCCTCGAGGAGCATCTCCTTGAGGTCCAGCCGGATGAGGGCCTCGTCCTCGGCGATCAGGACACGGGTGGGGCGGTCGTCGGCACCAGTGGTGGCAGTCACGTTCGATGTCTCCTTGGGCAATGCGGGCACAACACGGGTGGTGCGGACACGGCGTCAGCCGAGCTGTTCGAGCAGGTCGTCTCGATCGTGCAGGGCGGTCGCCAACTCCGCCCGGCGATCACGCAGCAGGCGTTGGAGGCCGTCACGGCTGGCGACCGCGCGACGCGCCTCTCGCTGCACCGGCGCGGCTGGCCGCACGACGGCATCGAGGGCGGCGTGGTCGGCCTCGCTGGCAACGAGGTCCAGTTCCGCCTCGAGTTGGGTGATCTCCTCGCGCAACGATCGCGCTCGCTCGGTCAGGCGTGTGATGGATCGCTGGGCTCGTCGCGCCCGAAAGCTGCCCACCATTCCGTCCTCACCTGCGTGTCACGTTCGTACCTCGGGTGGGATTTGAACCCACACGGCCTTGCGGCCACGGAATTTTGAGTCCCGCGTGTCTGCCAGTTCCACCACCGAGGCATGGGCGCCACCGGGGCGACGGCGCTCGGAGGATGGTAGCGGCGCCGATCAGTGGTCGCGTCGGGCCGACGGGCACGGGGCGTGCCGGGCGCCCGGTCCGGTCGGGGGTACCGTGCCGCCCGAATCGCCCTCGTTCGGACGGACTCCACGATGCGTCGCTCCCACCTCGTTGCCGTGCTGGCCATGGCCGTGTTCGCCCAGGCCTGCTCAGGGTCTGATGCCGGTGACCAGGACCAGCCAACGCCGGCGTCGACCACGTCAGCTGCGGCCGCGCCCTCCGCTGCAGCAACGACCGCGGCTGCAGCAACGCCGACGGCAGCGGCAACCCCGACCGCCGCAGCCGTCGCAGCACTCGACGACAGTGAGCTCTCCGCACTCGCCGTCAACGAGATCGGGCGGGTCATGGTCAGCGAATGGCACATCATCGGCGCCGATGCCGACGGGGACTACAAGAACACGCTCGACACCTTTCGCTCCCAACTGCAATACCTGTACGACCATGACCTGCGACCGGTCACGGCAGCCGAGTACGCCGACAGCAGCTTCCCCATCCCGGCCGGCACCGCACCCGTGGTGCTGACGTTCGACGACTCCTCCCCCAACCACTTCGCGTGGGCCGCCGACGGGGTCTCACCCGACCCGGACTCGGTGGTCGGCATCCTCGAGGAGTTCGCCGCCACGCACGACGACTGGCGTGCAACGGCGGTCTTCGCCATCAACTGGCCACCCTTCGGGACCACCGACCCCGATGCCATCCAGGCCAAGCTGCAGTACCTGGTCGACAACGGCTACGAGATCTCCAACCACACCATGACCCACGCCAACCTGTCCGACCTGGACGCACAGGCTGCCCAGGACGAGATGGCCGGCATCGTCGCCAACGTGCAGGAACTGGTTCCGGACGCGCCGGTGACCACCTTGACATTGCCGTTCGGCATCCGCCCGGCCGACGACGCGCTGGCCATCGACGGCACGGGATCCGAGGGCACGACCTACCACCACGACCTGGTCTTCGAGGTCGGCTGGCAGCCGGACAGCTCTCCCAACCACGTCGACTACGACCCCGCCTCGGTCATGCGGGTGCCGGCCCACGGGCCTTGGGGCCCGGATGACCTCGACTGGTGGGACTGGGTCGACTGGTTGGACAACGAGCCCAACCGCAAGTTCATCTCGGATGGCGATCCGGCGACCGTCACCTACCCGGCCGGCTTCGAGGAAGTCGCAGCGGTGCCCGAGGGCATGACCGCGCGCACCTATTGATGCCGACACAGCGGGCTGCGGGCTGCGGGCCGGCGGACCGGGAAGACGTCGGGCACGCTCAGCGGCCCGTCATCGCCGCTCGACACCCCGGCGCAGCTCGGTGACCAGGGCGCCCACCCGCTCGGGAGCGCCTGCCGCGTCCCCGTCCGCCACGCGGCGCACTGCCTCGGATCCCACGATCACGCCGTCGGCGAAGGCAGCCACGGCGGCCGCATCGGCAGCGTCCTTGACCCCGATGCCGACGGCGATCGGCGTGTCGGTGTGCGCCCGCAGCCGCGTCACGAGATCCTCCGTCACGTCGCGGGCCACGGACTGGACACCGGTGACGCCCAGCAGGCCCACGGCGTAGACCCACCCCGTGCTCACGGCAGCGATCTCGGCCAGGCGCTCGTCCGACGACACCGACGACGCCAGCACCACCGAGGCCAGGCCGGCATCGTCGGCGGCAGCGGCCCACGGGGCGGCCTCGGTGACCGGCAGGTCTGGCAGGATGACGCCGTCGATGCCGGCCGCCACGAGTTCCTCGGCGAACTCGCCGTAGCCGCGGGCATCGGCGACGGTGACGTAGGTCATCGCCAGCGTGGGGGCGTCGATCTCGGCCGTCAGGATCGTGGCCATCGCGAGGTGGTCGGCCACGGTGGCCCCCCGCGCCAGCACCTGCTGGTTCGCGGCCTGGATGATCGGTCCGTCCATCACGGGGTCCGAGAACGGCAGGCCGATCTCGATGATGTCGGCACCGGCACGCGCGGCTGCGACCATGCACGCACGCGAGGTGTCGTGGTCGGGAAAGCCCGCGGGGAGGTAGATGATCAGGGCCGCGCGATCCTCGGCGGCGGCGCGGCGGAACGCGTCGTCGACCCGCCTGACGCCGTCGGCACGGACACGGCCGATGGCTGCGTCACCGACGCGTTGGGCCGGCATGTCGTCGACCAGCATCGGGTCCTCGTCGGGCACGTCGATGTGGATGGCGTCGTCGGTCATGCGTCACTCCCGTCGATCGATGCCCCCACGTCCGCCTCGGCAGGTTGGTCGACGAAGTCGACGTCCACGCCGACGTCCCACCCGGCCACGCGGACGACCTCGTCGACGTCCTTGTCGCCACGTCCCGACATCGTCAGCACCACCCTGGCACCCGGTTCCAGCACGTCGCTGCCGTGCCGCAGCAGCCAGCCCACGGCGTGGGACGGTTCCAGTGCCGGGATGATCCCCTCGAGTTCGCAGACCTGGCGGAACCCGTACAGGGCATCGTCGTCGGTGGCCGAGACGTAGGTGGCGCGACCGATGTCGGCCAGGTGGGCGTGTTCGGGACCCACGCCGGGATAGTCCAGTCCGGCCGACACCGAATGGGCCGGCTGCACCTGGCCGTCGTCATCGACCAACGCGACCATGCGGGCGCCGTGCAGGATGGCCTCGCTGCCTTCGGTGATCGTCGCAGCCGAGTGACCGGACCCGATGCCGTGACCGGACGCCTCCACCCCGATCAGCGCCACCGAATCGTGGTCGATGTAGTCGGCGAACGACCCGATGGCGTTGCTGCCACCACCGACGCAGGCGACGACGGCATCCGGCAACGCGGCGGGTCCGCCCGGCGCGTCGCCCGACTGCTCGGCGAACTGCTCGCGCGACTCGATCGAGATCACCGACTGGAGTTCGCGGACCATCGTGGGAAAGGGATGCGGCCCCATGGCCGACCCGATGAGGTAGTGCGTGGTGTCGACGTTGGTGACCCAGTCGCGCATCGCCTCGTTGATGGCGTCCTTGAGGGTCCTGGTGCCCGATTCGACCGGGATCACCTCGGCCCCGAGCAACTGCATGCGCACGACGTTGAGCCGTTGCCGACGACAGTCCTCGGCACCCATGTAGACGGTGCAGTCGAGTCCCAGCAGCGCGGCGGCGGTCGCGGTGGCGACGCCGTGCTGGCCGGCGCCGGTCTCGGCGATGACGCGTGGCTTGCCCATGCGGCGGGTCAGCAACGCCTGGCCCACGACGTTGTTGAGCTTGTGCGAGCCGGTGTGGGCGAGATCCTCACGCTTGAGGTGGACCTCGAAGCCGCATGCCAGCGACAGCCGTTCGGCGTGGTACAGCGGCGTGGGGCGGCCGCCGTAGCGACGACGCAGCAGGTCGAGTTCCGCCATGAACTCCGGATCGTGACTGGCTTCGTCCCACGCAGTCGTCAACTCGTCGATCGCGCCGAACAGGGACTCCGGGACGAACTGGCCGCCGAAGCGACCGAAGTAGCCGGGACGTGGTGTGGTGACGTCGTCGGACGTTGGCGTCGTGGTGCTCATGGTGTCAAACCTCGTGTGGTGGTCCTGGTGGTGCGTCCAAGGCCGGGATCAGCCGGGCGCCTCACGGCGCGGCGGGCCGATCCCGATCACCATCGCCGGTCGCGCGCGGTGTCGCCACGACGGCCGGCGGCCACCAGGGCCGCGGCAGCGGCCCGGGGATCGTCGGCGGTGACCAGCGACTCCCCCACCAGGACCGCGTCTGCGCCCTGGTGGGCTGCTCGTCGAACGTCGTCGGGGCCGCGGATGCCACTCTCGGCGACGGCAACGATGTCGTCGGGGATGCCGGGGCGGATGCGGGCAAAGGCGTCGCGGTCGACGTGGAAGGTGCGCAGGTCACGGGCATTCACGCCGACGACGGCCGGTTCGATCGCCAATGCGCGGGCCAGTTCCTCCTCGTCGTGGACCTCGACCAGGCAGTCGAGGTGGCAGTCCCGGGCGGCCTGGGCCAGCGTGGCGAGCTCGTCGTCGGGCAGTGCCGCGACGATCAACAGCACCGCAGCGGCCCCCGCCAGGCGAGCCTGCAGGACCTGGTGGACATCGACGGTGAAGTCCTTGCGCAGCGCCGGCGTCCCCAGCGCCGCGACAGTCTCGAGGTCG
>DATFMD010000355.1:0-12426 GCA_035267125.1 Nitriliruptoraceae bacterium
TGATGGACCCACATCGCCTCACCGCAGGCGGGGAGGACACGGCCGACCAGGGATCCGCGATCTTCACCGTGCCGTCAGCGCGGACAGGAACTCGGTCCAGCGCGGGCGGTCGACGAAGCCGTAGTGCCCGGCCCCGGACCAGACGTGGGCGGTGGCGTCGGGGAGCCGGTCGGCGACGTGGGCTGGCATCTCGGGTGAGATGATGTCGTCGTCATCGCCGTAGAACACGTCGAAGTGCTGGCCGACGTCCTCGAGTTCGAAACCCCAGTCCCACAGCGCCATGGTCATCTCGTACAGGCCTTCCTCTCCCTGGGCGATGCCGGCGGCGAAGTTGGCGTCGAACATCTCGCGCTGGGCCGGGTCCGACAGCATCGTGTCCGCGTCGGACGGATCACCTTCTGCGACGACATCGACGTAGCTCCCGAGGTCCTTCCTGGCCTTCCTGACGTCGGACTCGAAGGCCCATCGCAGCACCCGGTGGAAGTGGTGCAGCTTCGCGATCAGCTTGAGGTCCTTCATCACCAGCATCTTGGCGAAGCCGTCCTGGTCGAACGGTCCCACCGGGGATGCCATGACCCCGTGGGTGACCCGGTCGGGCATGTGGACCGCGATGGCCAGGGTGTGGGGGCCGCCACCGGAGTGGCCGGCGACCGCGAACGTGTCGAGCCCGAGCTCGTCGGCCAACTGCTCCATGTCGGGGCCCCAGTCGACCATCTTGCGGTCCTTGTCGGGCGAGGACCCGCCGACGCCCGGCTGGTCGGCGGCGACCATCCAGACACCCTGCGAGGCCGTCAGTTCCTCGTCGGGGTTGCGGATCAGGCGCGAGTCCGAGAACCCGTGGCTGAAGATGACGGGCAATCCGTCCGGATCGCCGTAGGTGTCGTAGGCCAGGTCGCGGCCATCGGCCAGCGTGACGATCTTCACTGAACTTCTCCTCGGGGTCGATCAAGCGTTTCGGACGGTGCGCCGCCACGCTAGTGAGCAGTCGGCGCGATTCGGTCCAAAGGGGCCTCGATCATGCTCCGGCACGGCTGGTCGGCGTGTCCTCCCGGCGATGGGCAGACAGACGATCGGCAAGCGCTCGCAAGCCCCCATTCATGGCACCACGTGATGATGCGAACACTTGGCGAACGGTTCGCTGCGGCCCACGATGGCGCCGTTGGACATGACCCGTCCGGTCTCATGACCGAACGTGACGATGTCACGCGCCTGACCGGGCAACAGATCTGTTGTGTCGGTCATGTCGCCGATGTACATGGCGACGTGGCCATTCTTGGCCAGCATGTCCCCGGGCTTCATCGAGGACAGCGACTTGGTGACCTGCGGGACGTAGGCCTTGATCGCCGTCGACGACTGGTGGGGCAGCGTGGTCCCGGCGCGCTTGAACACCCTTGAGAGTGCCCCGTCGGATTCCTCGCCCCGCCCGACCAGCAGGACACGTCGGCGCTCATCGAGTCACAACCCTTCCTCAGCTCCATGGCGACCCGAGCGGTCATCGTCATCGAAGCCGAGGACCCGATCGGGCCGGCCGGCGACGTCGTCGCCAAGTGCGACGAGATGGGCACGTTGGGGGCGCTCGCCAACGTCATCGGTTCCAGGTGAGGCCGTCGCGGCCGCCCTGGACGCCGCGCCCAGACCGGCCGCTCGTCCCCGAACGCCTTTCGTCCCCATGGGTCAGAATGTCGTGACTATGGTCCATCGAGAGTCCGCGACGCGGACAGGCCGGGGGCGGCAATGCACCATGACCACGCCCAGGACGGGACCCGGACGTCGGGGCGTGAAGGCGCAGGTCCGGCCCGTTACCGGCTGAGTCGTCGACACTTCCTGCGTGGCACGCTGGCCGCCACGGTGGTCCTGCCTCTCGTCGGGTGCGATCCGGACGGGGACGCGGTCCCGACCGCGAGCCCCACCACGCCCGGCGGCACGCCGACCGGTACGGCGGCACCCGGCGGCCCGGCCAGCCCTGTCACGACGGGCGGCGGTGGTGGCGGCGGTGGTGCCGGCACCGCGACGGCGCAGGAGACCTGGAACGAGCCGTGGGTGTGGCGCCCGTCCGACTGGCCCGGCCAGCCGCTGGTGCTCAACGTCGTCGAGAACCAGAACCCCGGTGCTGTCATCGGCTTCGGCAACCCCAGCCAGGTGCTGTTCAGCTACGGCGGCGCCACGCCTGGACCCACGATCAGGATGCGCGGCGACGAGGACCTGCTCGTCACCCTGCGCAACATGCTGGGCCTCGATGCCGGCATCACCTACGTCGCGGCCTATCCCGATCCGCTGACGCTGACCGGCTACCTCGGCGACGAGCCGCTGGCCCTCGCCGCTGTCCAGCAACTCGCCGCGGCGCTGGGCAATCGGCGCAGTGACTTCTGCCTGGGGGAGCACACCAACGGCGTGCACACGGTCCACACGACGAACCTGCACAGCCACGGCCTGCACGTGCGGCCGGGTCGCAACCCCGACGGCACGCATTCCGACAATGTGATCCTGCGCCTAATCCCGCAGGCCGACCTGGCCCAGCGTGAGGCCGACCCCCAGGACGGCACGATCGAGTGCCACTTCCTGCGTGAAGGCGACCAGATCAACTTCCTGGCCGACGACGACCAGGTCGGCCAAGCCCACTTCGAGTTCCGATTGGGCGATGTCATGGGCATGGCCGGTCGCCCGCATCCGCCGGGCACGCACTGGTACCACCCGCACTCACACGGAGCGACGCACGACCAGGTGGCCAGCGGCATGGCCGGGTTCCTGGTCGTCGAGGGCGACGTCGACGACGCGATCCGAGCCGCCATGGTCCCGGAGGGCGAGACGGATCCCGGTGACCCCTCCGTCAAGACCGGCCCCAGCGACTACCGCGAACGACTCATGTTGATCCAGCGGGTGTTCAAGGTTCCCAACGATCCCGACGCCCCTGCCGGCAGCAACGACTTCACCGGGAAGGGTGGCAACCCGTCCGCCACGATCGTCAACGGGAACGTCGACGCCACCACGATCACCATGCGGCCCAACGCCATGGAGCGGTGGCGGGTGCTCAACGGCAGCGTCGATGGCAAGGGGTTTCGACGCTTCATGGTGCTGGAGGGGCGCTACGCCGTGGACGCCACCGGCCGCCTGACGCAGCAGGACGCCGACGGCAACGAGGTGTTGGTGACCCGTGCGACGGTCGAGGAGCGCAAGCAGCACCTGTGGCAACTGGCGATGGACGGCGTGACGCTTGTGACCGAGGACGGTGAGTACCGGGTCAAGGACCTCGCCGACCAGGGGGACGGCTCCGCAGCGTTCCCGTTGGCGGACTTCCCGACGGCCCCGCCGGCGGAACTGGTCGAGGACTACGTCGCCTGTTTTGCCGACGGTGACAGCCTTCGCAACTGCTACGTGCGGCCGAACGAGGTCTACATGGGCCCGGCCAACCGCACAGACGTGTTCTTCCGGGCGCCCCCGCTGGAGGAGGGCCAGGACAGCGCCGTGTACTCCGTCATCGCGCTGGGCGTCATCCTGCACGCGGACACGCCGCTGCAGGGCCTGATGCAGGTGATCGAGGCTCCCGCGACGCGTGGCCTCGACGGCACTGCCACCCAGCCCAGCGTCAACCCGCCCGGCGGGCCGGGCGACGTCGTGCTGGCCACCGTGGTCGTGTCAGGCTCGGACGCCACCGCCGTCGATCCCACCACGATCGAGTTGCCCGAGGTGCCGCCCTACCTCATGCCCATCACCGACGACGAGCCGGGTCTGGCTGCGCCTGGTGGTGGCTTCCGCACTCGCACGGTCACATACTCGGGCTGGGGTGCTGCAGGAATGCCACTGGTTGTGGTCGAGATGGAGGTTGGCGCCGACGGCGTCCCGACCGCGCTGGCCGACCCGGACGCGGCCTCCGCCTCGGCCCAGGCGTTCGCCCGGTTCATCCTCGACAGCCCCGAACTGGAGGGCCTGCGCTACGTGCGACGGTTCCCGGCCAACGATGGCCGGGCACCGTACGTGCTGCTGCCACCGAACATCCGGACGATGGCGATCGACGGGCGCAAGTTCGACCCCACCGATCCGGGCCGTCCGCGCATGCACCTGGACAGCGCCGAGGAATGGGTCGTCACCAACGTCGCCGAGGGCATGTGGGGCGACACCAGCGCCGACGCGCTGGCGCCTGCCCAGTTCGGCACCCAGTACGACGGTCGGGTCCTGACCCTGGCCGAGGGCATGGAGCAGTGGCGCGAGTCACCCTCGTTCCAACTCCTGACGCGCGCCGTGGACCATCCGTTCCACATCCACCAGAACCCGTTCTGGGTCATCCGCATCGACGTGCCCTCCGCCGATGGCGAGCTCCACAACATCCTGGACGAGCCCCGCTGGATGGACGTCGTCCCACTGCCGAGGCATCGCGGCCGAGTCGTGTTCCGTTCCCGGTTCCCCGACTTCGTGGGTACCTACGTCAACCACTGCCACATCCTGCTGCACGAGGACAACGGCATGATGCAGGCCGTCGAGGTCACCCCCTTCGATCGCGCGACCGAGTCCAGCCAGGACGTCGAGGACGCCCGTGCCAACTACGTCGTGCGCGACGGACTCGCCCAGGGCGGGCTTTCCCCAGCGGCTGCCCAGGAGGTGACTGACCTGTACGGCCGCATGACTGGTGACGAGGCCTGGGTCGCCAACGTCAGCTTCGAGGACCCCAACCACTCGACCGGTCAGTCCTACCCGGGCTTCGAGGTGACTCCGCCCGGGACCTGAGGCCGGTCAGGCAGCCAGCTACGGGGTCGGCGACCAAGATCTCGGACAGGTCGGCCCGAGGATCGAAGAGAACCTCGACGCCGCGCCGGCTGAAGATCGCTTTCAGATCGTTCAAGAGCGTGATCACTCGCTGCCGATCCAGTCCCGACGAGCATGGCGGTGTCCCAAGTCCATGTGTGTCGCCTGCGACAAGCACGCGTGCTCGGATCGTCCGAGGGGACCATCCGCAAAGGGCCTTTCGGCTGGCCCTACTCGGTTCGAACGAATCGTGTCGCAGCGTGTAGTATCGCGGCATGACCAGCCAACGCCTCAACATCACCTTGGACGGCGAGCACGCCTTGAAACTGGCCCAGCTCGCGGCACGCGTGCACGTCAACGAGGGCACGCTTGCCCGGTCCCTGCTGTCCTCGGCCATCGACGACACCGATCCCGATCCCGACAACGTCGTCGCCGTCCTCGACGGCATCGACGGCGCCTGGGAACGTGCACAGCAGGGCATCGACCAAGCCCGCACCGGTGACACCATCGCCCTCGAAGACCTGTAACGAGTGGCCGCCGTCGAACTCGCCAACACCGCGGTCGAAGACCTCAACCGGCTGATCGTCACACACAGCCTCCCGACCGACACTCGTCAACGCGTCCGGGCCACCTTGGCTCCGCTGGTGGAGTTCCCCCGCCTGGGCCCCGAGCTTCCGAACCGCTGGACTGGCATGCGCTTCGTGCTGGGGCCGTGGCGCTGGATGATCTTGGTCTACATACACGACGAATCGTCGGATCGGGTCGTAGTCGTGAGCATCCATGACGCCCGGTCGAGTCGCTCTCCAACCATGCGGTAACCGCTGCTATCGCTACCCAACGCCGCCGGTGAGGCCCCACGATCGGCGCTGAACCAACTGCTGACCGCCTGCCCCTGCTGGTGGTGCAACTGGACCATCTTCACTCGGAGTTGCTGCAGGCTGTCCCGTCGGGTCCATCCAGCCGCCAGGCGTACCACCCGTCGTAGGACGGGACGTCGGCAGCCTCCATCGCGGCTCGGGACGGTGACGACCACGCTTTGCCGTCTTCTAGTTGGATTGAGCCATTCTGGCTCTTCGGAAGTTGGTGGGGGTGAAGGTGTGAGAGAGGTTGTTGGGTAGGCCCGACGCCGCCTACGGACCCGAGCTCCGCCGTCTCGGCCGGAGCCCACGACGCTGGGCCGAACCGATCGCGGCGCGGCACGCCTGGAGCGACGAACGGGCCCGTGGAGGCGCTCAACAACCTGGGGAAGCTGATCAAGCGGGTCGCGTTCGGGCCTGACGAACTGGGCCCACTGGCGCATCCGTGTGCTGCTCTATGCAGGCAAGCCCGACTGGTCCAAGCTGGCCACCATCACGCCGACACCCACATGAACTTCCGAAGCGCCGTCAAACTTGCCATGGGTCCCCTTGATTGTTCGGCTTGGTTCTGTCGTGTCGACGAGGATCGATGATCCCCGCCGACAGGATCACTCGGATGTGGCTGCTGCCGCTTGCTTGAACTGCTCGATCATCTGCAGTGTCAGGAAGTGCAGTCCGTCGGACTCGACGAACTCATCGTGGACGTTGCCCGCGATGCCTCCTTCGAGTGCGAGCCGGCTGCCCAGATCGAGCTTGAGTTCCTTGGAGCCTTCGCTGAAGTCGAGGTCGTCGAGGTCGACCCAGACGATGTTCGGACGTGTCGTCGACTCGAACACGAAGCGCCTGGCCGTGAGGTCGATGACGACCTGCCAAATCGTTTGGGATGCGTCGGGCTTGCCCGGGTCGGGGACCCGGAACGGTTGCGCTGCGTTGCGGATCACGCTGAACATCGCGGCGATCGCTTCGAGCTGGGTCGTTGGTTGTGCGAGTCTCGACGAATAGTAGGCAGCGCGAGCGAAGCGGTCGGACGCGAGGGTGGTGCCGGGCACCGGCTGATCACCGCCGAACCCCTCCACCTTCTTCAGGAGTTCCAGTTGCTCGTCGTAGGGCGGCGAGTTCGTCATCACCTTGTAGTCGCGGCTGTGGTGAACCACCATCTCGCCGTCGATGTACTCGAAGATGGCCGAGTCGCCCGTGGCGTCGTCGATCGCCAGATGGATTGCCGGAACCTCACCGCTCGCCGGATCCACGAGCTGCACGACCTGCAATTCGTTCTGCGTTGCCCAGTCGACCGCTTCGGCAACGGTTGCGCAGTTGTCGAGGAGATACTGCAACCAGACGGCCTGGCTGAGCGAGGTGCGAGCCGGGTCAGCGGGAGCGTACGACGATTCGGCGAGCCACAAGATGTGCCCTGCAAGGCCCGCTTCGTTGATGCCGTCGACGGTGATCATGTCGAACGCCGTGGCGACGACGCTGCCGTACTTTGCGGTCCAGGTCAGGACCCCGTGGACCCCGTCATCTCGCTCAACGCCTCGGGGCAGCTTCCACAGATTTGTCTCGAGATCTCGGTGATAATCCATGTTTCGACCCACCAATACGGACCCATTGGCGTTGGGCCAAACCACACGGGTGCACATTCGATTGCTCTCCATTGTTGATGTCTCTGGGCACTATTGGTCTGCTGTCGGATGTTCCACCAGCCGCAAATCGATGGTTGAGAAACTGATCGGACGATCGATGTCCAGCTCGGCGAGAACCGCATCGTAGACCGGGCGCGTCGCACTGGTCCAAGCTGGCCACCATCACGCCGACACCCACATGAACTTCCGTGCGAGGTGGGCGTGCGACGTCGAGCATCACCGCTCGTGCGATGATCCCGCGGCGCGCCCGTGACCGAAGAACGGCGGATCCGGCTTGCGTTGCTCCCAGTTCAGCCAGAGCACGGCCCCTCTCTGGACGAGGCAAGCCGCCGAGACGATCAGATCGGGAGTCTGGTGGTTCACCATTCGCACGTTTGTCGCCGCCACCAAAGACCCCCCAAGCCGTCTTCGGCGGGTTGCCGGACACAGCGGGCAGCTCCCGATAGTTGGGGAGATCACGAGACGGGGCGGACACGATCTCGGCTTCTTGTCACAGCGTGCCGAACAACCCAGACGCTCCATCGTCCACCGCAGAAGGCCAGTGCTGGGTCGATGGCAAGACCGGGCCAAGCAGGTGAACACCCCGCCTGCTCGAGCCGGCGGCCTGGTCTCTTCGTGCCGCCTGGCGGCACACTGGTGGTTCAGGGTCCGTTTGCCTCGAGGTAGTCGTCGAGGTCGGCGTTGTAGATCACGCTTTCGGTGGTCAAGCGAGCCCACGGGCCGGCCTCGTCTCCCCATGTGATTGCAGTCTGGCCCGGAACTTGGTGGCCGTCGAGGTTGTCCCACTGCGATGCGTCGTTGATCCACAACGTCTTCTGCAGGTCTGCTTCGCCCTTGAAGCGCATGGATTCCATTCGTGTGAGGAGTCCGGAGGTGGGGTCGAAGTGGACGGTGAAGGTCTCCTCGTCGTCCTGGAAGGGCACGATCAGGCGGGCTGTCGTGTCGTCGATGGGTTCCCAGCGGACGGCCGGGTTGGTGATCCACACCGTCGGCATCCACACGGCCTCGGCCCACAGGGCCAGGTTTGCGCCTTGGTCGATGGTCGGGCCTTGGCTGACTCCCACGGGCAGTTCGAGCCTCGCGTCCCCGTCGAGGAACCATTCGTTGACGGCCGTGACCCGGCGGCCGAACAGGGTCAATTCGATGAAGTGGCGGTAGTCCTGCCCGGTGGTGTGGCTGAATCGCCAGCGAGCCGGGAAGGTGATGCCCGAGATTCGCATGGTGCCGCGCCCGCTGATCACCGCGGTGTCGACGACCGGGACCTGCTGGCCGTACAGCGTGGTGTAGAAGCGTTGCACCGGGGTCGGCAGCCCGGCCGGGAGCGGTGCGGTCGCAACCTGTCCCGGCTCGAGTGGTGGCGGGGCCAGCGGGTCTGGAGTGACGTGGAGTCCAACCCAGACAGCCCCGGCCACCGCGCCCACCCCAGCAGCCAGAATGCCGCCGCGCCGCCACCACACCCGGCTGGCGCGTGGGCCAGTGGAGTGTTGGGTTGGTGGGGCGACGGTGTCTGTGGTCATCGCGGCCCCTGCGGCGTGGTTGCCGGCAACACCGTGTCGGTGATGTAGGCCACGAACTCGTCGGGTTGTTCGAACAGCGGCCGGTGGCCGGACGTGTCCAGGGTGGCCACGTCCTTGGTCGGGGCATCGATCATCGGATACCAGTCGGCGAAGAGTTCGGCCCTGCCGCGTGCTTCGTGGGCGCCCTGGACGAAGAACATCGGCACGTCGAAGGTCGTGGCCGTCTCGCGGAAGTCGATGTCCTGCAGCTGGGGGTACAGGACGCTGTAGGTGTCGACGAACCCGGCCATCAGGTGGAGTTGGTCGAGCAGCGTGTACTCGCCCACGATGAAGTTCTCGGACCAGGCGCCCGCACCTTCGGAGTTGCGGCTGTGGTCGTAGGGATAGACCTGCGGGTAGCCCAGGACGGTCTCGTAGTTGAGCATGTCGGTGTAGGGCGGGGGGCCGATGTCGGTCAGGTGCGCAGCGAGGTCCTCGCGCCCGCTGTCGCGTGCCCACGTCACCGTGTCGGCGTACATGAGTTCGTCGGTGGCGCGTTGGTCGACCATCTGGCCGACTCCGACGAACCCGCTGTACAGCTCTGGGGCCTGTTGCACGGCGAGCACACCCAGGGTGGTGCCCCAGGACTGACCGGCCAGCAGGATGCGGTCCTGCCCGAACCGCTCACGCAGGTGGTTGGTGACCGCGAGCATGTCGTCGACGGAGCTGTCGAGAGTCAGGGTGTCGGTGGGGTCAAGCGCGTCGTAGGACGTACCCGTGCCGCGCTGGTCCCACGTGACGACGGTGACGTGGCGTTCGAGGTCGGGCAGGTGGTTGCGCATCGCGCCGAACTCGGACCCGCCCGGGCCGCCGGCAAGGAACAGCATGACGGGGTTGTCCACGTCATGACCGCGGATCATCAGCCCGTGCTCGTGGCCGTTGACGTCGATGGTGGTCAGTTCGGCAACGCTGTTGGGCATCGCCGTCCCATCGGATCCGGTGATCGCGGCGGTGGACGCTGGCCGGACGAGCCCTGCAACCAGCGCCAGCAGTGCGACCGCGGTCAGGCCGGCACCGACACGGCCGGCGGTGACACGCCGCGGCGATCGGACCCCGGCCTGGCGGCGGGCAAGGCCGGCGCCCACTGCTGCGCCCAGCGCCATCGGCACCAGCGCAAGCAGGCCGTGCACAACCCGTCCTGACACCAACACGTAGATCCCATACTCGCTCGTGTGGATCGCGTCCACCGTCGGCCCGACCACGTCGAGACGGGCCAGTTCCACGACGACGGCAAAGGCTGCCGGCGCAGCAACGATGGTCCACCGCGACCGCCACGCCCAGCCGGTCAGGCCACCGGCGGCCAGGGCGACCACGATCGACAGCAGCGCTTCCGAGGTGGTCTGGGGCCCGCGTGGCGTCCACGTGCCCACGGCCAGCGCCCACCCGACCACGACCAGGACAGAGGTTGCCCGCAGCAGCACGTGTGGATCCCGCCACCGTGACCCTGTCGGCAGGGATGCAGCCTGTCGATCGTCGAGGGCTGGCGCGTCGGGCGTTGCCGACGTTGCGGCGGAGGTTCGGGGGTTGGTGGTGGTGTTGGTGGTCATGGCGACCACGTTCCTTTCGGGTGTCTCAGGCGTCCAGGTGTGCGGGTTCAGGTGCCGGTGTCCCCGCCGCATGGCGTGTCGCCGCCGCAGGGGGTTGTGGCGGGTCTGGTCGGGGTTCGCTGCCGCCCTGGTCGAGCCGGAAGGGGGGGTACTGGTCGGTCATGAGGGCGGCGTAGGCGATCACGCGGAACACCCAACGGTTGAGTCCCACGATGAGGTCGAACAGCGGCCGCGAGTAGGAGCCGGTGAACAGCAGGACGAGGCCGGCGACCAGGACGAGCAGGCCGAGGATGCCGGCGCCGCCGGTGGGGTCGAAGCCAAGGGTGTTGCCCTCGGCGGGGAACCACCTGACCGTGCCGATCAGCAAGGCGACGACCAGGTACTGGGGCAGGGCCAGCAGCCACCACTTGACCAGGACCAGCCCACGCGACAGGTGGGTGGGGTAGGTGACGTCGAGGGTGGCGGGGAAGTCGGGATCCGGTGCCAGGGTGAACGGGGGGTAGTTGTCGGTGCCGATGCCCCCGGTGGTGGCGTAGTAGGACACCCGCCAGGTCCACCGCAACACACCAACGTTGAAGTCGAAGATCCCCCTGGGGTAGGACCCGGTGACCAGGATCGACACGCCGGCGACCACGGTCAGGACCACGAAGGCCATCCACAGCACGGCAACGACGATGAAGTGGGGGATTGCCAGTGCCCACTTCACCAGCCATTGCCAGCGTGACAGGTCAGGGTCCAGGTGTGCTTCCAACGACAGCGGATGTGTGGGCGTCAGGCCCGACGGGGCCGCCGGGGCCATGGCCGTCGGCTCGGCTGGGGCGGGCGCCTGCGAATCGCGCTCGGGGTTGGGTTTCCGTGGCCCGGTCGCACCGAACACGATGAGTCCGACCGCCGCGGCAAGGACCAGCACACCCAGGCCGACCAGCGCCACACCGAGCGGCAGCAGGAACCCGGATCGCAGCCCCACCTGCACATCTGCGACCACGCCGGGTGATCCATCCGCGTTCATGACCACGACCACCCAGTCGCCGTCCGCCAGGGTCCACGTCAAGGCATCAGCACCAGGGTCGGTGGCGGTGGATGCCACCCAGAACGGCTGATCGGTCGGCGTGCCCGCGCCGTCCGTGCCCGGGCTGGTGCGGTAGGTGACGTCTCCCGTCGCAACGCCGACGTCTGCGATCTGGTCGTGCGACACCCCCGACAGCCAGCCGTCGATCTCGCTGGCTGGGGCGATGCCCACGAACACGTCACCGGCGGCGTCGACGACCTCCAAACGGACATCCGTTTCAAGGGCGTTGAACACCCACCCGGGCGTGTCGGCATCGATGTGGTAGGTCACGTCGTCGGTGGTGATCGCCGTCGTCGCGGAGGCCAGCTCCACGGTGGTGGTGGCATACCCGTCAGCGTCGCGCTGGGTGGCCACCAGGGTCATGGCTCCCCCGCCAAACACCATGCCGACACCCGGAGCCACAAGCACGAATCCAATGATCAGGGCAACGATTCGTCCGGGTCCCATGACGTCCTCCTCGACGACGACCATGGCCCGATTGTGGCTGCTGTCTGGTCGAAGCGAACGTGCCGCCCGGCCCCCTTTCTGGGTGGTGAAGGGCCCGGTTCGCTGCCCGAAGGACTCCACACAGGACCGCCAAAGGCCGGCAGGGTGGCGCCGTGAACGGTGCCAGGTGGCAGTGGTCATCTGATCCGGCTCGCGAGACAATCTGACCCGGCACACCATCCAACGGACACTGCGACCGAAGTGACCCCTCGGATCGTGCGACTGAAGGAACCGTCGTGACCACCATCAGTGTCAGCCACCTCACCAAGCGATTTGGGCCGACCCTCGCCGTCGACGACCTGTCGTTTCATGTGCGGCCGGGCGTGGTCACGGGCTTCCTGGGCCCCAACGGTGCCGGCAAGTCCACGACCATGCGCATGCTGCTGGGCCTGGTCCGACCCACATCTGGCGACGCGCTCATCGGTGGCGTTCCATACGCCGACTTGCCCGACCCGCCCGGGACGGTGGGGGCGCTGTTGGAAGCCGATGCGTTTCATCCGGCCCGCAGTGGGCGCGCACATTTGGAGATCCTGG
>DATFMD010000356.1:0-9300 GCA_035267125.1 Nitriliruptoraceae bacterium
CCGTGATGGTCATCAACGTTCGCAACCTTCGTCGCCAAGGAGTTGGAGCATGAGCGCCCAGGCCGCACACGACCCCGCAGCCTCCGTGGCTGCCACACCTCGCGACCCCGGCTTCGCCGCCGGGAAGAAGAAGTCCACCAAGAAGGGACCGGGCGCCGGCGGTCCCCGCCGCATGGTCGGCATGTCGGTGTGGTCACGGACCTGGGTACGCGTCGCGGTCGTGATGATCGCCGCACTGTGGTCGCTGCCCACCGTCGGGCTGCTGATCAGCTCGTTCCGCAGCGCCAACGACATCCGTTCCACCGGGTGGTGGACCACCATCCTGCATCCGTTCGAGACCACCTGGACGATGGTCAACTACACCGACGTGCTGGGCTCGGCAGGGATGCTCGACGCCTTCGTGAACAGCCTGATCGTGACGATCCCCGCGACGGTGCTGCCGATCACGCTGGCCGCCTTCGCCGCCTACGCGTTCGCGTGGATCGAGTTTCCCGGGCGCAGCATCATGTTCGCGGTCGTCGTCGGCCTGCTGGTCGTGCCGTTGCAGATGACGTTGGTGCCGCTGCTGCAGGCCTACAACACACTGGGACTGACCGGCACGTACCTGGGCACGTGGCTGGCGCACGCTGCCTTCGGCCTGCCGCTCGCGATCTACCTGCTCTACAACTACATCTCGCAACTGCCCAAGGAACTCATGGAGTCGTCGTTCATCGACGGGGCGTCGCACTTCACCGCCTTCACCCGGCTGGTGCTGCCCCTGTCGATGCCAGCCCTCGCGGCCTTCGCGATCTTCCAGTTCCTGTGGGTCTGGAACGACCTGTTGATCGCCCTGGTCTTCCTGGGCACGGACTCGGAGGTGGCCGTGCTCACCGCCCGCCTCAACGAACTGGTCGGCAGCCGCGGCCAGGACTGGCACCTGCTGACCGCGGGCGCCTTCATCACCATGGGCGTGCCGGTGATCGTCTTCCTGAGCCTGCAGCGCTACTTCGTGCGCGGCCTGCTGGCGGGCTCGGTCAAGGGATGACCGAGGGCACCCCGACCGACGCCGCCCCGACCCAGGGGGCCCCGACCGACGCCGCCGCGACCGCGGTCCTGGCAGCCGACGGGCACTTCCTGATGGCGTTCGAGGGCACCAGCGCCCCCGACGAGGTGCTGGCCACGCTGCGTGCCGGCGTGGTGCCCGGGGTGACCCTGTTTCGCTTCGCCAACGTGGACTCCCCGGCCCAGGTCGCCGAGCTCACCCGGCAACTCGAAGACGCCAACGGCTCGGACCTGCCCTTGCTGATCGGCGCCGACCAGGAAACCGGGCAGTTGATGGGCCTGGGCGACGACACCACCGCCTTCCCCGGCGCCATGGCCCTGGGCGCAACCGGTGACGTGGACCTGGCACGGCGTGTCGCGATCGCGATCGGCCACGAACTGCGGGCCATGGGCGTGACGATGGACTATGCGCCCGTGTGCGACGTGGCGACGAACCCGGCCAACCCGGCCCTTGGGGTCCGCGCGTTCGGCGACGACGCAGCGCAGGTTGCCGCCATGGCCGCCGCCACCGCGGCCGGTCTTGCCGAGGCCGGCGTGGTCGCCACCGCCAAGCACTTCCCCGGGGCCGGCGAGGCCGTCGTGGATCCACACCACACCCTGCCACCGCTGGACATGGACCGCGAGCACCTCGACAGCGTGGAACTCGCACCGTTCGCTGCCTGTGTCGACGCCGGGGCGCCCGCCGTCATGGTCGGCCACTACGACGTACCGGCAGTGACCGGCCGCCGCGGCCTGCCCAGTTCCGTGTCAGACGCCATCGTCGCGGGACTCCTGCGCACGGACATGGGCTTCGACGGCGTCGTGGTCACGGACGCGCTCGACATGAAGGCACTGCCCCAGGGCACGGGCCAGGTCGTCGATGCAGTGGCGGCGCTTCGGGCCGGCGTCGACCTGTTGTTGTGTGCCCCCACCAGCGACACCCGGGACCGACTCCGCCAGGGGCTCGACCTCGCGATCGACCGTGGCGTCATCGACGCGGCGACGACAACGGCATCCCAGGCACGCATCGAACGCCTGCGACAGTGGCTGGCAACCTTCCCACGGCCCGACATGGAGGTGGTGGGCTGCGACGAACATGGCGAACTGGCCCTGGAGGTGGCACGCCGCGCAACCACCCTGGTGCGCGACGCCGACGCGGTCTTGCCCCTGCCCCACAGCGGTCGCCTGGTGGCCGTCATGCCCCAGCCCGTCGACCTGACCCCCGCAGACACCTCGTCGACCGTGGCACCGGGACTCGCCGGGGCGCTGCGCCAGCACCACGACGACGTCGTGGAGATCGTCGTCGATCGCGAGCCGACGCCCGCCCAACTCGCCGAGGTGGTGGCCGTGGCCGGCGACGCAGATGGCGTCGTGCTGGGGACCATCTGGGCCGGCCCTGCCCAGGCTCGGCTGGTCGACGCGGTGCTGGCAACCGGGACGCCCACGGTCACGGTGGCGCTGCGCACGCCCTTCGACCTGGCGGCGTACCCCCGGGCGGGCACCCACCTGTGCACGTACTCGCTCCACCCTGCCTCCATGCACGCCCTGGCCGACGTCCTGTTCGGCCTCCGGGATGCACCCGGACGTCTGCCGGCCGCGATCCCGGGGCTGTATCCGACCGGCCACGGACTGGTGCCGGAGCCCGCCCATGACTGCGTACGAATCGAACCCTGAGGGGCCGTTCGCCCCCGGCGCCGGCACGGTCGTCGCCGAATTCGTGGACATCCAGCTCAACGGTGGCCACGGCGCAGGCAGCATTTGCGGCCGGCGCGACCCGCGTCACGACCTGCGCGACCAAACCCCCGGCAGCACCCACCTGGTCGTGCCCAGTGTCGCGGACTGGCTGGCCCCGATCGTGGTCGCACCGACCCTCCAGCGCTTCCCACGCACGGGCGCTGGGTCGCGGACTTGACCCCGACGACCCTCGCGGGCTCGCCAAGGTCACCCGGACCGGCACTAGCCTCGCTTCGTACGGTGTCGTCGGAGTGGGCGACGGTCGGGCTCGACGGACACTCGAGCCACCGCCACGTTGCTGGCAGCGGACCCGTTCCCGGGCGCGAGTCCTCGCCCCCGGTTCGACAGGACCTCGCCGGAGGGAGCAAGCCCATGCAGTGGTTCGCGGAGGCGCTGGTCAACAATGCCGAGATCGCCATCTTCCTGGCCCTGGGAGTTGGATTCTGGATCGGGAAGTTCGAGGTCAAGGGCATCGCCCTGGGAACGGTGACCGGCACGTTGCTGGTCGGCGTGGTCATCGGCGCAATCGTGTCGGTCCCCGGCGTTGACGGAGGCGCGGCGCAGGTGATCAACATCTCGGACGCCACCAAGCAGGTGTTCTTCCTGCTGTTCCTCTTCGCGTTGGGGTATCGAGTCGGGCCCCAGTTCTTCAGCGGTCTGCGCAGCAACGGGCCACAGGTGGTCTTCACGCTGGTCCTGATCGCGGTCGGGGTCGTGGCGACGATCGTGTTCGCAACCCTGCTGGGCTACAACCCCGGCCTGGCGGCGGGTCTTTCGGCTGGGGCGTTGACCCAGTCGTCGATCATCGGTGTGGCCCAGGATGCCATCGCCGGCCTCGACCAGGACGCCGCCACGATCAGTCAGTGGAGTGACCTGGTGTCGGTGGGGTACGCAGTCACCTACATCTTCGGCACGATCGGAGCCGCCGTGTACTGCTCGGCCGTCGCGCCGCGCCTGCTCGGGATCAAGGACCTGCCGGCGGCGGCCGCAGCCGAGGAGAAGGATCTGGGCTTCGAGGAAACCCCGGCGGACACCGTGAGCGCGTTCAACCGGGTTGAACGGCGCACCTACACGGTGCCGAAGTCGGCCAGTGGACAAACATTGGCTGAACTGGAGGATCACCTCGAGACGCTGACCGGATCGCGCGTGCACGTTGACCGTGCCCGCCATGGTGGCATGATCAGCGAGGGCGACGACACGGTCAAGGTGTCCGCCAACGACACGGTCGCGCTGGCGGCATCCGACATTGCCGTCTTCGGCCAGGTCGAGAAGGCAGGATGGGCCGAGGTCGGGGATGCCGCGTTGCTCGACTTCCCGGTCGAGGAGGTCGACGTGGTGGTGACGCGCGACCAGATCGCCGGGCACACGCTGGCACAGCTCGGACAGCGGACGGAAGCCCATGGACTGTTCGTGACGCGCCTGACGCGGGTCGGTCACGAATTGCCCCTGCTGCCGGGGACCGACGTCGACCACGGCGACATCATTCGGATCCAGGGGCCACGCCCGTTGGTCGAACGGGTCGTCGACGAGGTGGGGTACCCCGAACGCTCCACCCCCCAGACCGACATCGTGACGGTGGGCCTTGGGATCGTGGTCGGGGCGCTGATCGGACTGCCGACCGTCGTCCTGGGCAACGTGCCGCTCAGCCTGACGTCGAGTGTCGGAGCGATGTTGATCGGCCTGGTCATCGGATGGCGCCGCGCGAAGTCGCCCACCTTCGGGCGGATCCCGTCCGGCGCCCAGTGGTTCTTCGAGTCTGTCGGGTTGGCTGCCTTCGTCGGAATCGTCGGAATCGACTCGGGTCCGGGTTTCATCGACGGCCTCAGCCAGTATGGCCTTGGCCTGTTCGGCGCCGGCGTGGTGGTCACGCTGTCGCCGCTCATCATCATGACCTACCTGGCCCGCTACGTGTTCAAGTTCGACCCGGTCCAGACACTGGGCATGCTCACCGGCGCCCAGACCACGACCGCCGCAATCGGCGCTGTCCGCGAGTCGGCGCAGTCGAGCGTGCCGCTGTTGGGGTTCACCGTTCCCTACGCCGTCGGCAACATCTTCCTGTCCATTGCCGGCGCCATCGTCGTCGCCGTGATGGCGTGACCGCCGGCTCGACCCTGCCCGTCCCGGTCCACCAACGACACTGGAGCCATCATGCACATCGAGCACATCTCGCGCGAGGAGATTCGGCGGCTGCAGACGTTGTCACCATTCGAGTTGAAGTCCACGCTCATCAGGCTGGCGGGTGAGCACGAGACCATCAGCGGGTTCCACATGCTCAATGCCGGGCGCGGAAACCCGAACTTCGTCGCGCCGACCCCGCGCGAGGCGTTCTTCCGCCTGGGCATGTTCGCCCTCGAGGAATGCCGCCGGACGCGCGAGTGGGACCATGAACTGGTCGGCGTGCCCACCAAGGACGGGATTGCCGACCGTTTCCGCGCCTGGCTGCACGGCCACGATGGTGAGCCCGGAACCGACCTGTTGGCACGAACGCTGGACCACGGCGTGGACGGCCTCGGCTTCGACGACGACGCGTTCGTCTGGGAACTCGCCGACGCCATCATCGGTGACCACTACCCGACGCCCGACCGGATGCTGACGCACACCGAGGCCGTGGTGCGCGAATACCTCGTCAAGGAGATGTGCGCGGGTGAGCGACCCGCCGACGGGCAGTACGACATCTTCGCCACCGAGGGTGGTACCGCGGCGATGACCTACCTGTTCAACACCCTCAGCGCCAACCGGCTCATGCATCCCGGCGACAAGGTCGCCATCATGACCCCGATCTTCACTCCCTACCTCGACATGACCGAGTTGGCCGAGTTCGACTTCGAGCAGGTGCACGTCCAGGCATCGACCACCAACGACGACGGCATGCACCTGTGGCAGTTCCCGGATGCCGAGATCGACAAGCTCCGGGACCCATCGGTCAAGCTGTTGTTCTGCGTCAACCCGACCAACCCCCCGTCCGTTCGCATCGCCGACGCCTCACTGGACCGAATCGCGTCGATCGTGGCCCACGACAACCCGGACCTCATGGTCATCACCGACGACGTCTACGGGACCTTCATCGACGGGTTCCGGTCCCTGATGGCGGTACTGCCGCACAACACGGCGACCGTGTACTCCTACTCCAAGTACTTCGGCGCGACCGGGTGGCGGCTCGGCGCGATCGCGGTGCACTCCGACAACGTCTTCGACCGGCGACTCGCCGCCCTGTCCGAGGACGACAAGCAGGCGCTGGACGCTCGGTACTCGTCGCTGACGCTGACCCCCCGCGACATCCGATTCATCGACCGGCTGGTGGCAGATTCGCGCAACGTCGCGCTCAACCACACTGCCGGCCTGTCGATTCCCCAGCAGGTGCAGATGCTGCTGTTCTCGGCCTACTGCCTGTTGGACACTGACGACGACTACAAGCACCTGGCCCAGGCGTTGATCCAGCAACGCCTGACAACGATGATCGAGAACGCCAAGGTGACCCTCCCCGACGACCCGAACCGCGTCGGCTACTACAGCGAACTCGACCTCCAGGTCTGGGCCCGGATGCACCACGGCGACGAACTGGTCGCGTGGCTCGAGGACAACGTCGAACCCACGGACAGCCTGTTCCGCCTGGCCGAGAAGGCCGGCGTGGTCCTGCTCAACGGCAGCGGTTTCGACGGGCCGGCGTGGTCGATCCGCGTGTCGCTGGCCAACCTCGATGACGACGACTACGACGACATCGGTCGAGCCATCGACGAGATCGCCAACGAGTACGTGGCGGAGTGGCAGGCCTCGACCGATGCAGGCTGACGCGGAGGGCCAGTACCGGCACGAGGGCTTCGAGCCAGCCAGGCATGCGTCAGCGCAACGCCGTCCGCGCTACTGCATCTGGTAGGTCAGCAGGACCACGAACGGTCCCAGCAATGGCAGGACGACGCTGGACAGGGCATACGTGACCGTGTAGCCCAGCATGGGAACCGTGTTGCCGGCCTTGTCGACCACCGCGTTCCCAGCCGGCGTGGAGCACTGTTGGCCGGCGATGGCCCCGAGCAGGATCGGCGAATCGACCTTGAGCAGTCGGTGCCCGACGAACAGCGAGATCGTCGCCGGAACCAGGACCGTCAGGATGCCGGCCAGCGGCAGCACCAGTCCGTACTCACCGATGAGTTCGGCGGCCTGTGGGCCGACCGACAGGCCGACGGCCGCGATGAACCCGGCCAGTCCGATGTCCTTGGCGAACCGGGCGGCAGCGGGCGGGAAGTTGCCGAAGGTCGGATGGCGGGAGTGGTACCACCCGAACACCAGGCCGGTCAGCAGTGCACCTCCCCCGGTGCCCAGCGAAATCGGGACGTCGCCCAGGGTGACAGCCAGCCGCCCGATCAGGATCCCGAGCGTCGCACCCAGGCCGATGTAGACGAAGTCGGTGGCTGTCGATCGGGGCACCTCCACGCCGATCGTGTCGGTGACCCGCTCGAGGTCGCGAGTCGCCCCGGTCAGCGTGACCACGTCGCCGCGCGCGACCTGCGTCTCTGGCAGCGCCGGCAGTTCCACCTCGCCCCGCGTGATGCCGGCCAGGTACACCCCACGAGATTCCGCCGGGCCTGCATCCGCACGGACTTCCCCAACGGTCTTGCCAGCCAGGTCGGTCCGGGTGATCCACACGTCACGGGAGGCCACCGCGAACTGCAGGTCGTCGGTCGCCTCGCGCTCCGGCCCGACCACCTCGGGACACTGCAACACGGCATCTCGTTGACCCGTGAGCAAGGCCAGGTCCCCGGCCTCCAGGCGCGCCTCGGGATCGGGATCGAAGGTGTCGTCCCCGCGGCGGACTCGCTCGATGGTGACGCGATCGCCCAGCGCAGCCTCGACCTCGTCCACCCGTCGGCCCGCGGCCGCCCTGACCTCGTGGACCCGACCGACGATGCGGGGCACGGCCGGTGATTCACCGGGCCCGAGCGCGCTGGCGCCACCCATCCGGCGCCAGATCCTGGCTGCGGTCTCGGCCACCGGTTGCTTGATGATCTTCTCGGCGAACTGGCTGGTGAACAACACGATCGTGATCAACCCGAACAGGTACGACAGTGAGTACGCGGTTGCGACGTTGGCCTGCCACGTCTTGACCGTGTCGGCGTCGACCGGGAGGCCGCCGAGGGCGTCGGTTGCCGTACCCAGCACGGCCGACTCGGTCGCCGATCCGGCCAGCAGTCCCGATGCCGTGCCGGGGTCCAGATCCAGCAGGCTGGTCCAGCCGAGTACGAGTGCGACGACGACGACCGCCTCGATGAGGGTGAAGATCCCCAGCTTGAGCCCTTCGCGGTTGAGATGGGCGAAGAACTGTGGCCCGGCAACGAAACCAAGCGAGAAGATGAAGATCGCGAAGAAGATGTTCTTCGCATCGTCGCTGATCGTGACGCCCAGCTGGCCGATGACGATGGCCACGATCAGGGTGCCGGCGATCCCCCCGATCGAGATCGTCCCGAACTTGATCCGCCCGATGAGGTAGCCCAGGAACAGCGAGGTGAACAATGCCAGTTCCGGCACCTCGCTGAACAGGTTCGCCAACCAGTCCACGTGCCACCCCTTCGGTTCGAGGCCGATGGTGCCGTGACGATGCCATGCGAGCCCGCCACGGCCTCGTCGGCGCATCGGCCCAGGGCATGCGCCATGTTCGCCCACAAGGGCCTTCATGGGAACCTAGCAACCAGTCACGTGACACCGCCGATCGAACAACGCCCAGCAGCGTCCGTTGACCGCACACAGGTACTACTGCGGTAGCAAAAGTGCGCACCCACCGATCTCGCCGCTAGAGTCCGTGCCGATCAGGCAGACAGGTGCCACATGCACCTGTCCCGGGAATCCCCCTGGCAGCCATCATCGAAAGGGCGCGACGTCGTGTTGGATGTGCGCAACATCGAGGTCGTCTACGAAGACGTGATCCTGGTCTTGAAGGGCCTGTCGCTGCAGGTCCCCGATGGCGAGATCGTTGCACTGCTCGGACCCAACGGTGCCGGCAAGACCACCGTGCTGCGAGCGTTGACCGGTCTGCTCGACGTCCACCATGGCGAGATCACCCGTGGCGAGATCTCATTCGACGGCGAGACCATCTCGGGTCGGGCGGCCCACGAGATCGTGTCGTCGGGCATCGCCCAGGTCATGGAGGGCAGGCGTGTCTTCGCCGAGCTGTCGGTCGAGGAGAACCTGAAGGCCGGCGCCTACACGGGCCGGGGCGACGGGGCCCAGGATCGGGTCTTCGACCTGTTCCCGATCCTGGCCGAACGTCGAAAGTCCATTGCAGGGTACTTGTCAGGGGGGGAACAGCAGATGCTGGCCATCGGTCGAGCGCTGATGGCCAATCCCGAGTTGCTCCTGCTCGACGAACCGTCGCTGGGACTGGCGCCCCAACTGGTCGAGCAGATCCGCGACCTCATCGTCGAGATCAACGAGCAGGGGACAGCCGTCCTGCTGGTGGAACAGACCGCCACGATGGCCTTGTCCATCGCCTCGCACGGCTACGTGCTCGAGACCGGCAAGATCGTGCTGGACAAGTCGGCGGACGAACTGCTCAAC
>DATFMD010000357.1:0-6580 GCA_035267125.1 Nitriliruptoraceae bacterium
CACGCGCCGCCGGGCCGTTCCGGACTGGCCGCACCGGCCGTCCCACATCGCCAACGTCCCGGAGCCCAGCCATGCCTGAGGGCCACACCCTCCATCGCCTCGCACGCGACCACGACGCGATGTTCTCCGGCCAGGTCGTCCACGTCACCTCGCCACAACTGAAGTTCACCGGTGCCGACCTGGTCAACGGGCACGTCTTCGAACGTGCGCATGCCTACGGCAAGCACCTCTTCCACGCCTACGACAGCGGCATGACCGTGCACGTGCACCTGGGGTTGTTCGGCAAGTTCTTCACCCACGACACGCCGGCACCGACCCCGCGCGACACCTGCCGCATGCGCGTGGCCTCCACCGACCACGTCGTCGACCTGTACGGCGCCACGACCTGCGACCTGGTCGGTCCCGACGAAGTGGATGCGATCATCGACCGACTGGGACCGGATCCGCTGCGTGCCGGCGCCGATCCCGACAAGGCGTGGGCAGCACTGCAGCGACGCAAGGTCGGCATCGGACGCGCACTGATGGACCAGGCGGTGCTGGCGGGTGTCGGCAACGTGTTCCGTGCCGAGGTGCTGTACGTGCACGGCCTGCATCCCGAGGTTCCGGCTGCCGACGTGCCGCGCGCAACCTGGGACTCGATGTGGGAAACCTTGGTCGGATGGCTGCGCTACGGCGCCCGCTACAACCGCATCGTGACCACCGACCCGGCCGACGTGGGCCGGCCACGGTCACGCATGACCCGCGACCAACGCGTCCACGTCTACAAACGCGACGAGTGCCGGGAATGCGGCAGGGAAGTCCGCCGGTGGGACCTGGCCGGCCGCTGGGCCTACGCCTGCGAGACCTGCCAGCCCCGACCGCGTGACGCCGAGGCCGCCTGATCCGTGGGTCAGAACTCGGTGATCACGGTCACGCCGGCGCCGCCCGGCTCGTCCATCCCCACCAGGGCATCGACACCGTCCTCGAGACAGACGGTGGTGCCGACCAGGCGGGACGGGTCCAGGCTGCCCGACTCGATCATCGCCAGCATCGCGTCGTAGCGGTGCGCCTGCATGCCGTGGCTGCCGAGGATGGCCAGTTCACGCGCGACCACGAGATCCATGGGCACCGCCGTGTCGGCGTTCGCGGCAACCAGCAGGCCGACCTGCACGTGGCGCCCGCGGGTGCGCAGTCCGCGGATCGAGTTGGCACACGCCGAGGGATGCCCGACCGCGTCGAGCGACACGTGCGCACCACCGCCGGTGACTGCGCGGACCGCCGCCGGCAGGTCCCCGACCTGGGACGCATCCAGCGTGGCGACGGCACCGAGCGCCGTGGCCGCTGCCAGGGCCGAAGGGTCGATGTCGACGGCGACGACATGCGCGCCCATCGCGGTCGCGATCATCACCGCCGACAGGCCGACGCCACCGCACCCGTGCACGGCAACCCACTCCCCCGGTGTCGTCAGTGCCACGTCCACGACGGCACGGAACGACGTGGCGAAACGGCACCCCAGGGTGGCAGCCGCGACGACGTCGAGGTCGTCTGGAAGGGCAACGAGGTTGATGTCCGCCCGGTGCACGACCACGAACTCGGCGAATGACCCCCATGCCGTGAAGCCGGGCTGTTCCTGCTGCTCGCACACCTGCTGGTGGCCGGCAGCACACTGGGCACACCGACCGCAGGCCGCGACGAACGGGGACGTCACGCGGTCGTCGATGCGTGGTCCACGGACGTCGCTGCCGATGGCCACGACCCGCCCCGCGAATTCATGGCCCGGGACGTGGGGGAGGCTGATGCCGGGGTCGTGCCCCATCCAGCCGTGCCAGTCGCTGCGACACACGCCAGTGGCGGCCACCTCGACCACGACACCGTCGGGCGGCGGCGACGGATCGGGCACGTCGACGATCTCGGGGCGTCGCCCGAACGCATCGAAACGTGCCGCCTTCACCCTGTCGCCTTCGCCGTGCCTGGCCCGACCGTGCCGTCCCACCCCATCTCGACGGCAACAACGGACCCTACCTCCCCGGCATCGAACGTCCTCGACCATCCTGCGTCGCCTCGTCGGGGCGCGGCGCGAGCGGGCACCTCGGGACCAGACACGGCTGAGTATCCATTGGAGCCACCAGCCCCCAGCCCGCTCCAGCCGTCGCTGGCGTCCAAGGAGAACGGGCCGACCCTTGTGGGTCGGCCCGTCATGGCCTGGCAGCGCCGGACGGTGGCGCACCACCGTCCCGACGTACCTAGGGCTGGGGAATGATGCGCGTGCGCGCGGCGGGGTCGACCGGGTCGGCGTACTCGGCGGCCGTGATGGTGCCGAGCCCCTCGATCCAGTTCGCCAGCGACTGCTGGTAGGACACCCCCACCCTCGTGAAGTCGTAGCTCTCGAACATGTTGTAGCCATCCATGCCGACCGCGAGGAAGTCGATCGTCGCGATCGTCACTGGCTCGGCACTCACGATGACACCGCCCGACACGACGGCCGTGCCGTCGTCCAGGGTCAGGTCGACGACTCGCGACCCTGCCGGAGCGGCCGCGTCGTAGGTGACCGTCAGGCCACCCCACTGGGCGAACGAACCGGCTGCGGAGGGCAACCCCGCGAGCCCATGCTCGACTGCGGCCACGAAGTCGGTGGTCGCGACATCGGGGATGACCGCCACGAAGTTGGTGAAGGGGGCGATGTCGAAGGTGTCCAGCAGGCTGATCTCGCCAGATTCGATGATCGAGTCGTTGCGGATGCCGCCGCCGTTCTGCAGTGCGACGTCGGGCTCGGGCACGCCGAACTCGGCAGCCTTGGCCGTCGCGGTCGCGAGGAAGCCGTCGGTCATCAGGTTGCCCACATTGGTCTCACGCGTGCGAACCTGCGAGCGGAGGCCGTTGAGGCCCACCTCGCTGGTCGCGATGATGTCCTGGGACAATGCCAGGAGGTAGTCCGCAACCGGTTCCTCGACCTGTTCGACCAGGAACTGGTCCTGCGGCAGGCCGGAGGTCACCGGCTCGAGGCCACCGCCCCAGCCCACGACCTCGCCGGCCTTGTCGAATTCCAGGACCAACCGTCCGACGTCGAAGTAGTCACCGGGCACGGTCACCACGGGAACCTCATCGCCATCACTGTCGATCGCCACGAGCGGGTAGTTGGCCGCGATGTCCTCGCCGCCACCGCCGCCGATCACGGCGTCGACGTCGTCGAGGTGGGTCACGAGTTCCAGTTCGTTGGTGATGTCCTGCAGGTGGCTGGACACCAGGATCTTGTCGATGCCCATCGAGGTCAGGCGATCGACCTCGGCCTGCACGGCACCTGCGACATCCTCGTCGATGATCACGTCACCGGGGCTGGACACCTCACGCAGTTCGGGGGTGGTGGCACCCACGATGCCGATGCGCTCTCCGCGCTCCTTCACCACGATGCTCGGACGGATGCGACCCTGGTCGGCCAGTGCCTGCAGCGCCGGCTCCTGGGAAAAGTCGAGGTTGGCGCTCAGGAAGACGTTGCCGTCGCTGAAACTGCTGATGAAGTCGGCCAGGACCTCCGGTCCGAAGTCGAACTCGTGGTTGCCAATGGTGAACGCGTCGTAGCCGATGTGGTCGAGGGCAATGGCGTCGTAGAAGGGCACGCCCTTGTCCAGGCTGGCCTGCCACTCGGGGCTGGCCAGGAAGTTGTCGCCGGCAGTGATGGCGATCACGCCCGACTTGCCACGCGGCTTCGTCGGGCCGCGGAGGGCGTCGTCGCGCAGGTCGTCCAGCAGCCATCCGAAGCGGCTGATGGTGCCCGCGCCCGGATCCGCGTCACTGTCACTGGCCAGCAGGTCGGACTCCCCGTCGTTGTTGTGCAGGACGGTGAGGGTGAAGTCGACTCCCTTCGGGCCGGCCTCGCTCGGTGGCGCTGCCACCATCGACAGGACGAGCCCTGCCAGTGCCAGTGAAAGGGCCAGTCTGGCCCTCGACCATGGTCGAGTGTGCGTGTACGACGAATCCATGCGTGTCCCATCTCCTGCATCGGTGAGTTCGTGGCGTCCTGGGCGCGCCACGTCGCGACGACCACTGCCCCCGTTGTCGTCGCGCCACCACGGTAGTCACATTCGGGCAGCTTGCCACCCGGCCCTTCGGGCATGCGCGCGCATGTCGCGCGGCCGGGTGCCCCAGACCGGCAGGAACGACGCGTCCGCCGGGCATCCGTTGGGTCGAACGGCATGGAGAACGGCGGACGGGCAACCTGCGGGGCGCCCCTCGGCGCGTGCCGGATGGCAGAATGGACACACCCCGACCAGACGAGGCACCCGATGCACCAGCCGGTCTACTACCACGACTACCTGGGATTGGACCAACTGCTCGACTCGCAACACCTGGCGAGCGAAGCGGCTGGCGAGACCGCGCACGACGAGATGCTGTTCATCCTGATCCACCAGGCCTACGAACTGTGGTTCAAGCAGATCCTGTGGGAACTCGACAGCGTCCTGACCATCATGTCGGCCGACCACGTCGCCGAGCCAGACCTGTCCACGGTCGTGCATCGACTCGAGCGCATCACCGAGATCCAGCGCGTGCTGATCCAGCAACTGCACGTGCTCGAGACCATGACGCCCCTGGACTTCATGGACTTTCGCGACCACCTCACGCCGGCGTCCGGCTTCCAGAGCGTGCAGTTCCGCTTGATCGAGAACCGCCTCGGACTGCGAACCGACACGCGCCTGTCCATCAACGACCACCCCTACACCAGCGTGCTCAGCGACGAGCACTCCGACGAGGTCACCGCAGCCGAACGGGAAGTGACGTTGCGCGACAGCGTCATCGCCTGGCTGGAACGAACGCCGTTCACCGAGGTCGAGGAGTTCGCCTTCTGGCGCGAATACCGCGGCCAGGTGGACGCGATCCTGCGGGCCGAACGCGAACGGGTCGAACAGGATCCGCGCCTGACCGACACCCAGCGACAACGCCAGCTGGCGAGTCGGGAGCGAACGCGCGCCACCTTCAGGTCGCTGTTCGATCGCGAGGCCTGGGACGAGCTGGTGGTCACCGGTGAGCGCTCGTTCACCCATCGCGCCTTCGTCGCCGCCCTGATGATCAGCCTCTACGGCCACGAACCGGCGCTGGCCCTGCCCCATCGCCTGCTGACGACGCTCGTCGACATCGACGAGGGCTTCGCACTGTGGCGACACCGACACTCGCTGATGGTCCACCGCATGATCGGGGGCAGGATCGGGACCGGCGGCACGTCCGGTCACGACTACCTCGCCCAGGCTGCCGCGACCCACCGCGTGTTCCTGGACCTGTTCGACCTGGCCACCTTCTCCCTGCCTCGCCACCAACTTCCCGTCCTGCCTGACGACGTCAGGCGCCGGATGGGCTTCGTGTTCGCACACTGACCTCCCACCACTGACCGAGGTACCCACATGACCGACCCCAACCATGTCCCAATGGGCACGCCGATGCCGTCGTTCGCCCTTCCCAACGTGCGCACCAGCGACATCGTCGCGTCGTCAGACCTGTCGTCGCAGGTCAACATCGTCGTGTTCATCTGCAACCACTGCCCCTACGTCAAGCACATCGCCGACGAGCTGGCACGCCTGGGTCGCCACGTGGCCCAGGACGGACGCGTGGCCATGGTGGCGATCAGCTCCAACGACGTCGATCGCTACCCCGACGACAGTCCCGGGAACCTCGCCCTGGAGGCCGATGATCGGGGATACGCCTTCCCCGTCCTCTTCGACGAGACCCAGGAGGTCGCGGCCGCGTTCCGGGCCGCCTGCACGCCCGACTTCTTCGTGCACGACGGCGATCATCGACTGACCTACCGGGGCCGCTTCGACGATTCCACACCGGGCAACGACGTCCCGGTCAGCGGCCAGGCACTGCGCGAGGCCGTTCGGGCGACGCTGCGCGGCGAGGAGATCCCGGTCCAGCATCCCCCAGTGGGGTGTGGGATCAAGTGGAAGCCGGGGAACGAACCTGGGTGACGAGGGCTGCGAACCACCGATGCAGCCGCGACGTGGACGACCACGGGTCTCAGCCGGTTCCCAGAACCGCCGGGTCCAATGGTGGCCAAGGTCGCACGACCGCACTCCGCCCCCACGCGTGAAGGACCACCAATGGCATCGCAACCGACCACCCCGCCCGCCCCGCAGTCCCCGGGCAACGGCCCCCCGTCACGACGGCGCATGGCCCTGTGGATCGGAGGTGGCGTCATCGTGGTCGGCCTGGCCTGGCTGGCATGGTCACTGCTGGGGCCCGCGCCCGATGCGGTGACCCTGGACGACGCCGTCGCGGCAGTGGACGACACCTCGCCCGGCGCCGACGCAACCGAGGACGCCGGCACGGCCAGCGACGGCAACGCCAGCACGGCTGCGAGTTCCCCGACTGGTGACGGCACCGAGACCGATGCGGCCCCGGACGCGGCCCCGGACGCGGCCTCGGACGCGGCCCAGGCCGTGGCCGACGGCACCTGGACGGTCGACACGAGTGTCGAGGAGTTCTCGATCGACGACACGGCCGGGACGTTCGTCGGCTTCCGCATCGCCGAGGAGCTCAGCAGTGTCGGCTCGACGACGGCGATTGGTCGAACGCCGGTCGTCTCCGGGACCGTGACCCTCGAGGGCCGGGAACT
>DATFMD010000358.1:0-3363 GCA_035267125.1 Nitriliruptoraceae bacterium
GCCTTCCATGCGAACGCAGCTGATCCCGACACGCTCGGGCGCGTCGCGAACCGGGAGGAACGACTGCCGTTCATGCCCGACTACAACGCCCCGCTGCGCGCGATGACGTCACCGTTCGTGGCGACCCGACTCATTGCTCCACCGGGCAGTACGCCCCCTCGTGCCGACCACGGTCCCGTGACACCTCCGCGGGCCCAGACGCGGACGTGCGACCCGTCCACTCGGTCAGCACCACGGGAACGCCGATCGAGACGGGCGGGGATTCACCGATGACCCGACAGGGCTGTCACGACCGAGTCGAGCCCTCACCGCCCGTTTCAACGGGCTCGACATACAGGCGCGCCCATGTCAACTGTCCCGCGTGCACGCCGCACACGATCACGCCCGCCAAGTCCAAGCGGCTTCCATCGTCGTGGGTGCCTGTCCAACGCCACTCGGACCAGAGCGTGTCCGCGTCGACCGCCGTGCCGATGAGCTCGGCGCGGAAGTCAGGCACATCTGCGAACACCGACGACCAGTTGCCACGAACCTGATCGCTGCCCACGAAGGCCCGATCGGGGTGCACGGGCTGGTGGCTGTGGTAGTCCGGAGCGAACAGTGACGCGAAGGCGTCGATGTCATGTGCGTTCATGGCGGCTGCGAGCGCGCCAGCGATGGCTTCGAGCGCTGCGGGGTCCGGTGACGGCATGGGATCAAGTATTGCCGACGCGCGCACCAGGCGCCACCTCTGACCTCCGGCAAGCCCAAGTGCTTCGAAGCTGACGAGGCATGGCTGGCTGTTGGTGGGTCATCGTGAGCCCCCAGCGACGTCCCCGTCACCTCTCGGGCATGGCGAGACGTGGCGCGTCGTCAGCCCAGCGCTGCCAGGGACTGTTCCTGCAGCGACTGGGTGACCTCCTGGGCCAGTTCGACGAAGCGAGAAGCGGCCGGCGACAGGGTCCGGCCGCGCTGCCAGCCGATCGAGATCTTGCGGGGCGGGATCGGGGGGTCGAGCGGTCGGACCACCAGCTGGTCGTCACTGGGCCCCACCGCCAGCAGTGGCAGCACGGCCATGCCCATCCCGGCCCGCACCATGGCGGTCACGGCGGTGTTGTCGTTGGTGCGGAACACGATGTCGGGGATGACGCCGACCGCCTGCAGACCGCGGTCGATCTGGCGCTGACACGGGGTGTCGAGCTCGGCGATGGTCGGCGCGCCGTGCAGGAGGTTCGGTGACGCCGGGCCTGCCATCGCTGTGCTGGTCCGCTCGAGGTCGTCGGCGCGAGCCACGAGCACGTACGGATCCGTGAGGAGGTGCACGGACTCGACGCGGGGGTCGTCGTGGGCCAGGAAGAAGCTGACGTCCAGTTGCCCCTCGGCCACTCGCCGGATCAGCACCTCGAGGTCATCCTCCTGCACCAGCCGCACGTCCACGTCCGGCCGCTCGGCCCGCATGCGCCCCAGGATGGGTGGAACCAAGGCAGTCAGCGCACTCTGGAAGTTGCCGATGTCGATGCGTCCGATCGTCCCGGCGCGGAAGCGCTCGATGGCGTTGGCGGCTTCGTCGGCGCGCTCGAGGACGGCATTGGCATGCCCGAGCAGGACCTTGCCGAGCGGCGTCAACTCCACCGGTCGCGGCCCACCGGGACGGTCGAACACCTGCTCGCCCACCATGCGCTCGAGTGCTGCGACCTGCTGGCTGATCGCCGACTGGGTGTAGCCGAGCTGATCGGCGGCACGACCGAACGTGCCGGTGTCGGCCACGGCCTGCAGGGCCATGAGGTGGCGAATCTCGATGTCACGCGTTGCAACCATCATCAGCTCTGCTTATGGAGAGGACACGAGACTACCGCTTTTCATGATGGACCGAGCTTCGTACGGTGAGCAGCACCAAGGAGGTCCACGATGACCCTGCACACACCCACCCCGACAATGCCCACCTCGACCAACGCCTCGACCAGCATCTCGTTCGCCACCACCGGTGTCGCCGACTCCAGCCCGGACGCGCCTCGCACGAATGCGCCCCAGGCCAGGTTGGTCGGTGCCGACCACGGATCTGGTGACATCGATCTGGACCGTGTCGCCGTCCACTTCGCCCGCCACGGCGCCGCCTCGGTGGCAGCCGACCTGCAGGTGCTCGCCAGCCGCGCCCGTGCCGTGGGTGTGGAGGCTGCCAGCCTCGACGTCATGGTCGACACCTCGGCCGCGGAGGTCGTGCGTGCACGCGCCTTCAGCCACGTCGCACGCGCGTACGGCCGTGCCCTGGCCCGACTCAGCACCGATTCGTTCGTCGCGGTCGCCTGACTGCCACTGCCGCACTCCGGACGATGCCCACGCCTCTGCCAACTCGGCGGAGGCGTTGCGGCGTCGGGGGCCGGTGAGCGCGAGTCCGTAGCCCCGCCGTGGCCACGCCGAAGCGACACGACCGTGGCGGCGGTCTCCTCCATGGCGACGGGTGCTCGCCCCTTCTCGTGTGATCGGCGTGTCATTCGGGGTCGATCTGGCCCCGGACATGACGACGCCCCGACGTGTGGTCGGGGCGGCGACTACTTCATTCCTCGGGTCTTGGGGGCCTCGAGAGATGTCCAGCGGAGTGTGGGCGAGAGAGGACTTGAACCTCCACCCTCTTGCGAGGACACGGACCTGAACCGTGCGCGTCTGCCAATTCCGCCACTCGCCCGGAGTGCGACTCGCAACGATACCAACTGGCGGCAACGGACACCAAACGGCGCAATGCCGTGCAATGGGCGATGGCCACCCGCCAGACGGCCCCGACGTGCCGCAGACGTGGGGGGCCTCGCAAGTACGATGGCGGTCGGAGTTGACACGCTGACACGACACGTGCGGGCCAGCCGATGCTCCCACTGGTCTGACCACCCACACCAGGCGACCCGACTGACGAGGCCACCACGGACATGGGCGTGTTGCGGGGATTCGAACGGCGTCTCGAAGGCGCTGTCGAAGGCATGTTCGCGCGCGCCTTCCGCTCCGGGCTGCAACCCATCGAGTTGGCACAGGCGACCCAGCGCTACTGCAAGGACCACAAGCAGGTCACCTCGCGAGGTGTCGTCGCACCCAACCAGTACCGCTTCATCCTCAACCCCGAAGATCTCGACCGCATGGAGTCCCACGGGTCGTCCCTGCACCGCGAACTGGGCGAGGTCGTGCGCGAGACCTGTCGAGAGCACGACTGGGCGATGTACGGGGCACCGTCGTTCACGTTCGAGGCTGACGACGACATCATGCTGGGCCGCTTCGAGATCACCGGCCGGATCGGGACCGACACGACCGGTCGCCACCAGCCCGCACCCCGGGAGGGGCAGGCCAGCCAGCCGCGGCAGAGTCAGCCAGCCGAGCAGGCACCCGCCCGTGCCCCCCAGGCTC
>DATFMD010000359.1:0-20192 GCA_035267125.1 Nitriliruptoraceae bacterium
GTTGGTGATCTCTGCCAGCGGCACGGTGTCCATCACGTCCAGTGCGCCGGAGCGCAGGTCGTTGTAGGCCGTGGTGTCCTCGGCGTAGATCTTGTAGGTGAGGGCGTCAACCTGCGGGCCCTCGCCGCCGTACTCGGGGTATGCCACCAGGGCAACCTCGACGTTGTGGTCCCATGCCCCACCTTCGGGGAACATGAACGGACCGTTGCCGATGGGTGCTTCGCCGTAGGCGGACAGTGCCTCGAGGCCCTCGTCCGACGCGTCGAAGAACGCCTGCGGCTGCGGGTCGAAGGCGTTGTAGAGCAGCACCAATGGCAGCTGTGCGAACGGCGCGTCCAGCTCGACCTCGATCGTGGTGTCGTCCACCGCGGTCAGGCCCGACATGCTGTCGGTCGCCGGAGGCTGGTTCTCGCAGTCGGGCAGCTCTTCGCCGACCTCGGCTGCGGCCTCTGCGTCGACATCCTCCTGGGTGGCCTCACGGACACCGCAGGCCGAGACATCGTCGTAGCCGACGAAGCCGGGGACGCTGGCGAAGTAGCTGTTGTTGGCAGCGTTGGGGGCGTAGGCCAACCAGTTCCACGCATCGACGAACGACTGCGCGGTGACGGGGGTGCCGTCGTGGAAGGTCCAGCCCTCGTTCAGGGTGATGGTCCAGTTCTGGTCGTCCTCCGTCTCGATGGACTCAGCGACCGAGTCGAACACGAGCTCGCCACTGTCCCCGTCGAGGTTGAACAACCCAGCCGACAGGCCGTTGACGACCTCGGATCCGCCAGTCTCGTTGGTCATCTGGCCGACCAGCGACGTCTGCGGCTCCTGGATGTACACGGTCACGGCACCGTCGCCGTCCACGTCGGTGACCTCGGTCACGTTCAGGGCCTGGAACGGATCGAACGAGACGTTGTCCACGTTCTCGGAGTACACGGCCTGCAGCAGGCCGAAGAACATCGGGGCAATCGGGACCTCTTCACAGAGGATGTCGCCAGCAGCCTGGTAGTCCGGAATGGCCTCCTCCAGCGGCAGGGCATCGCCGGCCCGGTAGGCCTCGTCGAACGCCTCGTTGCTGAAACCGGTCGTGTTGGACGAGCCCATGGTGCCATGGATCGGCCCCAGGAAGTTGCCCGGCGACGGGTAGTCCATCAGCCAGCCCAGACGGTAGGGACCGTTGACCTCGGCAGCGTCCAGCTTGTCCAGGTACTCACCGAACGGAAGCGACTCGAAGGCAACTTCCTCGACACCCAGGTTCGCCTGGATCTGGTTGGCAACGGCTTCGACCCACTCCTCGTGGCCCGAGCCGGAGTTGAACCAGAACGTCACGGGGCCAGCGTTGCCACCGGCCTCCTCCCACAGGGCTGCGGCCTCTTCGGGGTTGTACTGCAGGTTCGGGCAGAAGTCCCCGCCGCGATAGCCCGCGAAGGTGTTCGGCCAGAAGTCGTCGCCCGGGGCACGCGAGCCCTGGAAGATGACGTCGACGATCTCCTGGCGGTTGATGGCCATCGACACGGCCTGGCGACGACGGACGTCGCTCCAGTCGTACTCGTCGGCGCTGCCGGCAGCCTCGGTCGACTCATCCGAGGTCATTTCCTCGGTGGCGTCCCCGGTGGCTTCCTCTGTGGAGGCGTCTGTGGAGGCATCTGTGGCCTCGGCGGTCTCGTCGGTGGTGGGCTCGTCGTCCCCGCTCGAACATGCAGCGAGAACGAGTGCACTCACCGCCACGGCACCGACGATGCGGCGCAGCTTGGGTGTGTTCATGTGGTGCGTCCTTTGTTGACGGCAACCTCCTACGATCCCGGTAGGAGGTGGTGGCGCCACGGTAGCCAATCCCCTGTCTGCATGTGCAGGGAGCGTTCGCTCACCGAACACGGACAGGACGACGGGAACGTGGTTCCACGTGATGCTGCGCACTGTAACGGACACCGACCGAACGTTCATGTGCAGCAGACGCGCGCGCGGTTGCCGCACCCCTCACGCCCGATTCGCGGGTCCGTGTTTCAGCCGTTCTCCAGCGCCACCACGCCGGGCAGGGCCTTGCCCTCCAGCAACTCGAGCGCTGCTCCCCCGCCGGTGGACACGTGCGACACGTCGTCGGCGAAGCCGAACTGGCGAATGGCGGCTGCCGAGTCGCCGCCGCCGACGACCGTGAAGGCCGCGGACGAGGCCATTGCCTCGGCCACCCCATGGGTGCCGCCCGCGAACGACTCCCACTCGAACACGCCCATCGGTCCGTTCCAGAACACGGCGCCGGCATCGGCCACCGCCGTGGCGATCGCGGCCGTGCTGGCCGGGCCGATGTCGAGACCCATCTGGTCACCCGGCATGTCGGTGACCGCGACAGTCGTGGGGTCGGCATCCCGGTCGAACGTGGGGGCCACGACCACGTCGGTGGGCAACAGGACCTGCACGCCCCGGTCGCGGGCCGCGGCCACGAGCGTGGCCACCGTGTCGACCTGGTCGGGTTCGACGCGGGACTCGCCGACGTCGTGGCCCTCGGCCTGCAGGAAGGTGAAGCACATCGCTCCGCCCACCGCGAGGACGTCGACGCGCTCGAGCAGGTTGCCCAGCACCGTCAACTTGTCCGAGACCTTGGCGCCGCCCAGCACGGCCACGTACGGGCGGGGTGGGTCGGCCATCAGGCCACCCAGCACCTCCAACTCGCGCGCCAACAGGTGGCCGGCCGCGCCGGGCCGACGGGCGGGAACGCCCACGATGGACGCATGGGCCCGGTGGACTGCACCGAAGGCGTCGTCGACGTACAGGTCACACAAGTCGGCCAACGCATCCGCGAAGTCGGGGTCGTTCGCCTTCTCGCCGGCCTCCCAGCGCAGGTTCTGCAGCAGCACGACCTCGCCGTCCTCGAGCTCGGCGACCCGATTGCGGACGTCGTCTCCGACCACGGACCCCGTGATCGGCACGTCCCGTCCCAGCAGGTCACCCAGGCGCGTCGCAACCGGGACCAACGAGAAGTCGGGATCGCCGTAGCCCTTCGGACGACCCAGGTGTGACGCCAGGACCACGCGGGCGCCACGATCGAGCAGGCCCTGCAACGTGGGCAGCGCCGCCTGCAGACGCAGGTCGTCACTGACCACACCATCGGACAGGGGCGCATTGAGGTCGGCGCGCAGGAACACGCGCCGACCGGCCACGTCGAGGTCATCGACTCCCGGCAGGCCCGCAGGTGTCACAGGGTCTCACCCACGAAGGCAGTGAGGTCGACCAGCCGGTTGGAGTAGCCCCACTCGTTGTCGTACCAGCCCATCACCTTGACCAGGTCGCCCATCGCCATGGTGCGTCCGGCGTCGAAGATGCATGAGTGCGGGTTGCCGACGATGTCGATCGAGACGAGCGGCTCCTCGGAGTACTCGAGCACCCCGGCCAGCTCGCCCTCGGCGGCCGTACGCATCGCGGCGTTGATCTCCTCGGCCGTGACGTCCTGGTCCAGCACCAGCGTCAGGTCGGTGATCGAGCCGTTCGGGATCGGCACGCGCAGTGCCCCGCCGTCCAACTTGCCCTCCACGGCCGGATAGACGAGTGCAGCGGCGCGGGCAGCCCCCGTCGTGGTGGGAATGATCGACACTGCGGCGGCACGCGCGCGGCGCGGATCACGGTGGGGGGCATCGATGATGTTCTGGTCACCGGTGTAGGCGTGGATCGTCGTCATGAGGCCCTTGGAGATGCCGAAGGCTTCGTCCAGCACCTTGGCCATGGGCACCACGGAGTTGGTGGTGCAGGACGCGTTGGAGATGATGTGGTGGTTGTCAGGCTCGTAGGTGTCCAGGTTGGCTCCCACCAGCAGCGTGGCGTCCGGGTTCTTCGCCGGTGCCGAGATGATGACCTTCTTCGCACCATTGGCGATGTGCTTGCCGGCGCCCTCACGATCGGTGAAGAACCCCGTGGACTCGATGACGACGTCGACGTCGCCCCAGTCGAGGTCGGCCGGGTCACGCTCGGCCGACACCGTCAGCTCGTCGCCGTCCACGACGAGGCCGTTGTCCGAGGCCTCCACCGTGCCCGGATACCGGCCATGGACCGAGTCGTTGCGCAACAGCAACGCCAGGGTCTTGTTGTCAGTGAGGTCGTTGACACCGACGAAGTCGATGTCGGCGCCCGTGGCCTTGGCGGCCCGGAAGTAGTTTCGGCCGATGCGACCGAAACCGTTGATGGCGACGCGGAGAGTCATGGGTACAGCTCCAGTGAGTGGTGGGTTGCCGGCATGCGCTTCGTGTTCGACTCTAGCAACCCCGCTCGCCCGAGTTCGGGTGTGACCATTCGCCGTTCGGACACGTTCCGGCACCCCCGAACAGGTCAGTCGGCCGCATCCCGGACCGCCTTGGCTGCGAGTTGGCGGAGGACCGCCATGCGACGATGCACCGTCGACTTGCCAACCGGCGGATCGCACAGTTGGCCGAGTTGCGTCATCGTCACGGTGGGGTTCGCGAGCCGCACCAGGGCGACCTCGCGCAGGTGTTCGGGCACACGCTCCCAACCTGCCGCATCCCGCAGGGCCACGAGGTCGTCGACCTGGCGGCCCGCCGCCTGCACTGCCCGGGCCACGTTGGCCTCGTCGGCATTCGTGAGTCGCACGACCCGGTTGCGCAGGTCGCGACGAGCCCGGTGCTCGGCATGGTCGGCGGCGGCGCGCTCGGCGCCGGCGACCTCCAGGATGCGAACCAACGATGCCGAGGACTTGGACACGAGGCGATCGTGGGACTCGTCGTGGCTGATGTCCACGCCGACATGCGCGAACAGGGTGACGAGGTCGTCGACGAGCCGAGCCGATGGGGGTCGCACCTCGAAGTGGGCACGTTGCTGCGGTCCCGACACCGAGGCGGCAACCAGCACGACAGCCCGGATCGCGGCCGCCGGGTCCGGTTCCCAGGATGGCAACCGGCCTCGGAGCGCCCCCGAGGCCGTGACGATGTCCAGTTCGGCCATCACCCCCGCATCCAGCCGCGCGGCCCACGTGGTCGTCGTGCGCATGCCGCCGGGTGCGCGCATGGCCAGCGTGGGCCGTGGCAGTCCCAGGTCGTGGCACAGCACCCCGACGCGCCGGACCACGGCACCCACCGGAGAGACCACGGCCACGGTCGTCAGCCCGTCCGGGCCACCGCTGCGTTCCCAGGTCCCCCCGACGCGCGCCATGGTTGCCAACTCGACCAGCGAGTCGCCCAGGGGCGTGGTCGCCAATTCCTGCCGCACCGCCTCGATGTCACGCTGGGCCATCAGGTCGACCTGCTGCCCTGGTGACCCGGTCGCGCCAGTGCGGCGACGCAGTTCACCACTGGTCGGGGGCGACAGGTCACCGTGCCCGGGCTCACAGTTGGCGCAGGACGGCCGCCAGTCGGCCGGCATCGTGGCTGCCCCGGTCGTCGGCCATGGCGGCACGCACGACACGATCGACCCGGGGATGGGACACGTCCTCGTCCAGGCGGTCGTGGTCGGCCGGTGCTGCATGGTCACCGGGTCCGTCGTTGCACACGAGCACGTCGATCCCGAGTTGGGCCGGCAAGTGGGAGAACAGGGCATCGACGTGGTCCTGCAGTCCCATTCCCTCGGTCTCGCCGGGCTGTTGGCGAATGTTGGCCACCACCACGGTCGTCGCCTCGGTGGCGCACAGCGCGGTGGCGATGCCCGGCATCAACAACGGGGGAATCAGCGAGGTGAACAATGATCCCGGACCGATCACCACCAGATCGGCTGCCTTGATGGCGTCCACTGCGGCGGGGTTTGCCGGGGCATCGGCAGGCACGAGACGCAGGTGCTGCATTCCCATGGTGGCGGTCAGGCGGCGTTGGCCACGCACCACGGATCCGTCGGCGAGCGTCGCCTCGATGTCCAGGCCATGTTCGCTCACCGGAACGACCCTGCCCTGGACGTCGAACAGGTCGGCCAACATCGCCAGGCCCGCCGTCATGTCGTCGTCGAGGACGGCGGCGCTGCCGACGAGCACGAAGTTGCCCACGGCGTGCCCGGTCAGTGTGCCGCCGTCGAAACGGTGCTCGAGGAGGCGACGATGCACGGGGTCGGGACACAACGACGACAGTGCCCGCCGCAGGTCGCCCGGCGGCGCCACCGACAACTCCTGGCGCAGGCGACCCGACGAGCCCCCGTCGTCGGCCACCGACACGATGGCCGTGGGCCGCCATCCACACGCTCGCATCGCCATCAGGGACCGCGACAACCCGTGGCCACCGCCGATCGCGACGACGGAGCGGTCGGCACCGCCTGGTGAAGGTGGTCGAGGATCCGTCACCGTGCAACGTCCCGGTGCGCCACCACGACCGGCTGGTCGGTCGTGGCCTCGAGGTGGCGCGCCACGTGCTCGGCGATGGCGACCGAACGGTGCCGCCCCCCCGTGCAGCCGATCGCGATCGTGAGGTAGCGCTTGCCCTCACCGACGTAGCCGGGCACCACCACGTCCAGCAACTCCTCGAAGGCATCCACGAACGGTTCGGTCTCGGGCTGGGCGAAGACGTAGTCGCGCACCGGACCGTCGAGGCCGGTGTGCGGGCGCAGGTCGTCCACCCAGTGGGGATTGGGCAGGAAGCGCACGTCCATGACCATGTCGGCATCCCGCGGTGAACCGTGCTTGAACCCGAACGAGACGACCTTGACCCGCAACTGGGCGAACTCGTCGTCGCCCAGCAGTCCGATCACCCGGTCGCGGAGTTCGTGGACGTTGAGGTCGCTGGTGTCCACGACCAGGTCGGCCATCCCCCGGATCTCCGACAGCATCCCTCGCTCGGCCACGATGCCCTCCAGGACGCCGTCGTCGGGTCCGGCGGCCGGGTGACGTCGCCGCGACGACTCGAACCGCGTCACGAGGGTGTCGTCGTCTGCCTCGAGGAAGACGATGCGGACATTGGCACCGGCCGCCACCAGGTCCCGAAGGGCATCGACCAGGTCGCCGAAGAAGGCGCGCCCGCGGATGTCGGCCACCAGGGCGAGACGCTCCACGTCGGTGCCGGGGCCGAAGGCGAGGTCCTGGACCTTCGGAATCAGGGCGGGAGGAAGGTTGTCGACCACGAAGTACTCGAGGTCTTCGAGCACCTTCGCCACGGTCGTGCGGCCGGCCCCCGACATGCCGGTGATGACGACGATCTGGGGGCGTCGCAGCCCCTGCTCGACGACTTCCTCGACCTGTCGTGCCCGGCTCACCGCGTCGGCCTCGACCCCACCCGCGTCGTCGTCCGTGGCCTGCTGTTCGTCGTCTCGGGGCACTGCGCTGGAATCCTGGGACAACCTCGGCTCCGGGTTCGCGTACAGGCCATGCTAACTCTCGGAGCACTCGGCCGAGAGCGCACGTGGCGCCTCGATCCGGCCACGTTCGAGCGCGGTGCGCACGAAGTCGGTGGCTTCCGGAGAAACCGGCCGAGGGGTCTCTCGACTCTACTAGAACAGCACAGGAGGCTGTGACCGGACAATCGTGACTCTCGGCCGCCGATTGGCCCGCCGCAACGCCCCCTCTCTCTTCCCCCGCCGACGAGGTCCCCCGGAGGTCCGTGATGCTCACTCGCTCGCTCCCCCAATCGAGGACGATGCTGCGACGCATCCTTCTGACCGCCCTCGTGGTGGCGGTGGCCGCGGCCCTGCTGCCGGGCACCGCCGTCGACGCGCAGGCTCCCGAGGCCGACGCGCCCGACGTCGTTCGGCTCAGCGTGCCGGATCGAGCCACACTGGATCGCGTGGTCGACCTCGGCGTCGACCTCGACCACGACGTGGAGTCGGTGGGCGCCCGGGTCGACGTGACCGCGTTGCTCTGGCCCCACGAGGTGGCCGCAGTGGAGTCACTGGGCGTGGACATCACGGTCGAGGTCACGGGCGAGCAGCTCGAAGCCCGGCGGGCAGACCTCATGCAGGAGCGCACCGAGACCATCGAGGCCGCAGAATCGATTGCACAGGCGCTGGCGATCGAGGACACCGACACCGTGGTCATCGCGCGGGCAGACCGGTTCACATCGCTCGGTGACCAGTACCTGTCGGTCGAGGCCAAGTCCACCGAGGAGCAGGCCGTCGACCTGACCGTCGAGTGGGACGCGGGCGAAGGCACCGAGATCGGCGATGGCGGCAGTGCCGAACTCGACGCATTCGTCGATGCCGGCGAGTACCAGTACCACCGCGGCCAGTTCAACCTCTCGGCGCTCATCTCGCTGGAGGTCGACGGCATCGGTGGAGTCGACGCAGTGCTGGCCCAGTTCGGACCCGCGCCGGACACGACCGGGGCCGGTGGCACCATCGAATTGGTCGACGACGACAGTGGTGACCCGACCGAGGGCTGTGACCCGCTGGTCGGCTTCACGGCCGGGAACATCGCCCTGGTCGACCGCGGTTCCTGCGCCTTCACCCAGAAGGTCGGCAACGCCCAGGCCGCCGGTGCCGTTGCCGTGGTCGTTGCCAACAACAACCCCGGAGCGCCCTTCGCGATGGGCGGTGGCGGCGCGTCGATCACGATCCCCTCTGTGATGATCTCGCAGGCGGACGGGGCCACGATCAAGGCCGGCTTGCCGACGACAGGCTTGTTGGCGGCCGAAGAGGCGGTCGTGCCGACGCACGTCCGCGTGACCAGCTCCGATGGTGGCTCGGCCGAGGCCGCCGTCACCGAATGGCTGGGAGAACCGACCAAGGACAACTCCCCCACCTACTTCGAGGGGTTCCTGGATCACTACCCGGACGTCTACGAGACCAACGAGATCCTCGCCGACCTGCATGAGCAGTTCCCCGACATCACCGAGATCATCGAGCTGCCGTACGAGACCAACGGCTACCGCCGCAACGCGATGGCGCTGTCGGACGGCGGTTCCTCCTCGCGGGTCGTGCTGACGTCGCACGCCTGGGGCCACGAGGGTGGCAACGACCTCACGATTGCCTACGTCGACCCGGCCGCGGCCGACAGCCCGCTGGCGGTCTCGGTGGCCGGTGAGGAGATCACGGTCAGCCTGGGCACGGATGCCGGCGGCGCGCCGGCCTCCACTGCGGCCGAGGTCGTCGACGCGATCAACGCCTCGCCCGCGGCCAGCGCCCTCGTCTTCGCCAACACCTACCGCGGCAGCAGCGGCGACGGCTTCGTCCAGGCCGGTGGTCAGCAGATGACCGACGGGCTGAACGCCCCGGAGCACGTGTTGCGCGAACCCTTCCAGCCGCTGATGCTGCGGATCGGCAAGCACCGGGACGGCTCCAAGCTGGGTGTCATGACCTACTCGCAGGAGCACGCTCGCGAGTGGCAGACCCCGCTGGTCAACCTCGAGACCGCCCACCGGCTGCTGTACAACTACAAGACCGATGCCGAGACCAAGAAGATCGTCAACAACCTCGACATCTTCATCATCCCGACCGTGAATCCGGATGGGCAGCTGTACAGCTACTACGACGCTGCGTTCCAACGCAAGAACATGACCAACTACTGCGGACCCGGTGACCCCAACGACTTCAACGCCAGGAACGCGTGGGGCGTGGACAACAACCGCAACTACGACGAGGGATCGTTGTTCGACGGCTACAACGGTGCCTCGACCAGTTGCACGTCAGCGACGTTCGCCGGCCCGAACGAACTGTCCGAGCCCGAGAGCATGAACGTCGACTGGGTCCCGGCCACCTACGACAACATCAAGTTCGCCATGAACATCCACAGTTCCGGCAACTACTTCATGTGGTCGCCCGGCGCCTACATCACGCCGGGCCGGGAGACGCTGCCACGGCCCAGCCTCGGCACCGAGGACTACTTCTTCGCCGCCTCGAAGGACATCCTCACCGAGATCGAGACCTGGCGAGGCCTGACGGTCTCGCCCGCGCGGACCGGCCCGATCGCCGACGTGCTGTACTCGGCGGCCGGCAACTCGGGCGACATGCTGTACTACAAGCACGACCTGTACGCGTGGAACTTCGAGGTCGGCACGTCCTTCCAGCCCGAGTGGGACGAGGCGTACAACCAGATGATGGAGTTCTCCAACGGCGTCATCGAACTGTACGACGTCGCCAACGACTGGGCTGCAGACCGCAACGCGCCCCAGACGTGGCTGGAGCCGGCGGGTGGTCGCTACGACGGCCCCGTCGAGGTGACCTGGGTCACCTCCGAGCCGGTCGACATCCACTACACCCTGGACGGCTCCGCGCCTGACTGGGATTCCCCCATCTGGCAGTCGGCAGGGGTGCGCGAGGGCGGCGAGGCCATCGTCATCGACGAGACCACCACGATTCGCTGGTTCTCGGTCGACGCGGCCGGCAACACCGAGCGCCAGTACACGCCGGGCCGGGGCAACAACTCCCGGAAGGAAACCATCCGGATCAATTGACCTGCGCCGTCCTCCTCACGCGCGAAGTTGTTCCTTGAGGCGGGCAGCCAGGGTCTCGGAGATGCCCGGCGTCGTGGCCAGGTCGGCAACCGAGGCCTCGGCGACGGCCTTGGGTGAGCCGTAGCGACGCAACAGGGCACGGCGCCGCCCGGGACCGATGCCGTCGATCTCCTCGAGCTTGGTGGTCGTCACCGAACGGCGACGTCGCGTGCGCTGGTGGGCCACGGCGAACCGGTGGGCCTCGTCGCGCACCTGTTGCACCAGGTACAGGGCGTCGGAGGTGCGATCCAGCAGCACCGGCGCTGCATCGACGCGATGGAGTTCCTCGAATCGCTTGGCAAGTGCCACGAACTGGACGTCCATCAACAGGCCGGTCAGGTCGCTGCGGACGGCGTCGTCGGCGTCGCTGGGAATGGTGACCTGGGCAAACCCCTTGCGCGCCGCCTCCAACTGGCCGGGTCCGCCGTCGATGACGACGAGGCTGGGTGGATAGGAGAACTTCGCCGGGTCGGCGTCGGGGTCGAGGCGATCGTCCACCAGTCGTTGGAACCGGCGACGAATCACTTCCTCCATGGCCGCGAAGTCGTCGTTGCGATCCTCACTGATCTTGAAGCGCCGATAGGCGTCCTTGCGTGGCAGGGCATCCTCGAACACCACCATCGAGGCGACCACCTCGGTCCCCCCCAGGTGGGAGATGTCGTAGCACTCGATGCGCAGGGGGGCGTCGTCGAGGTCCAGCGCCGCCTGCAACTGGTTGAGCGACTCCGTGCGCGTGGTGAAGTCGGTCGCCCGCTTCATGCGATGGCGCACGAACGCCTGGCGGGCGTTGTCGGCGACCGTGGCGACGAGGTCGACCTTCGAACCCCGCTGGGGCACCACGAAGCGCACCTGCTGCATGCGTCGACCCGGACCGCCCCGGTTGTCGGCGCGCATGTCGGCCAGGACCTCGCCCAGGGCCTCGGCATCGGCCGGCATCGAGTCCACCAGCACCTGCGGCGGGACGTCGTCGCCACGCTCGGTGTACAGCTGCAGCAGGAACGACGTCATCAGTTCGTGGTCGTCGAGGTCCTCGACCTTGTCCACGATCCAGCCCTTGCGCCCCATCACGCGTCCATGCCGCACGAAGAACACCTGGAAGGCAGCCTCCAGTTCGTCGCCGTGGACCGCCACGACGTCCATGTCCTCGCGCCGGTCCGACACCATCTGCTGGCGTGCCAGCACCCGACGGGCATCCCTGACCTGGTCACGCAGCCGCGCCGCAGCCTCGAAGTTGAGTTCGGCGGCGGCCGCGTCCATCTCCTCCTCCAGGCGAGTCAACACCTCCTCGGTGGTGACGCCGTCCAGGAAGTCACCCATCTCGTCGACCAGCGCGCGGTGGTCCTCGATCGAGATGCGACCCACGCAGGGAGCGGCGCACTTGCCGATGTCGGCGAGCAGGCAGGGTCGCCCCGAGCGATGGTCGCGGTCGTAGACCCCGTTGGTGCACGTGCGCACGGGAAACAGCCGGGTCAGGAGGTCGAGCGTTTCCCGAATGGCATAGGCATGCGCGTACGGACCGAACTTGCGATCACCCTTGGCGACACGTCCCCGGGCGACGCGCGCCCGCGGGACCTCCTTTGACGTCGTCAGCACGAGGTGCGGATAGGACTTGTCGTCGCGGTAGCGCACGTTGTAGCGCGGCTTGTGCTTCTGGATCAGCGTGTACTCGAGATGCAGCGAGTCCGGCTCGTTGTCGACCACGATCCAGTCGACCGACCGGGCCGCGCGCAACATCGCTCGCGTCCTGGGGGCGATGTTGTGCCATGCCTGGAAGTAGTTGCCCAGGCGGTTGCGCAGTGACTTGGCCTTGCCGACGTAGATGACCTTGCCGGCGCCGTCACGGAACTGGTAGCTGCCCGGCTCGTCGGGAATGGACGACGGTTCGGGCCGAAACTGCCACGCAGGATTGTCCATCACGCACCCGCCGCGTGCGGTCCCTGCCGCTGCCGCACGCGCCCCGCCCGCCACACGTGCCGGAACGGCCCCGCCTGCTGGGCCAATTGGTCCAGTGCCGCTGCCGTGGGTTCAGGCATTGGGCAGCAGGTCACGCAGGAACTTGCCGGTGTAGGAGGCGCCGACCGCCGCGACGTCCTCTGGCGTGCCGGACGCCACCAGCGTGCCGCCGCCGATGCCACCCTCTGGCCCGAGGTCGATGATGTGGTCGGCGGTCTTGATGACGTCGAGGTTGTGCTCGATGACGATGACGGTGTTGCCCTTGTCGACCAGGCGATGCAGGACCTTGAGCAGGCGCCGCACGTCCTCGAAGTGCAGGCCCGTGGTCGGTTCGTCCAGGATGTAGACGGTCTGGCCGGTGGCGCGCTTGCGCAGTTCCGAGGCCAACTTCACGCGCTGGGCCTCGCCACCCGACAGGGTCGTGGCCGGTTGGCCGAGCCGCACGTAGCCCAGGCCCACGTCGTTGAGCGTGGACATGTACTTGCGGATCGTCGGATGGTTGGTGAAGAATTCCAGCGCCTGTTCCACCGGCAGGTCGAGCACGTCGGAGATGGTGAGGTCGCGGTAGCGCACCTCGAGCGTCTCGCGGTTGTAGCGCTTGCCCTTGCACACCTCGCAGGGCACGTAGACGTCGGGCAGGAAGTGCATCTCGATCTTGATCGTGCCGTCACCCTTGCAGGCCTCGCAGCGGCCACCCTTGACGTTGAAGGAGAAGCGCCCCGGCTGGTAGCCGCGGACCTTTGCCTCCTGGGTCGATGCGAACAGCTTGCGGATGTGGTCGAAGACGCCGGTGTAGGTGGCCGGGTTCGAACGCGGTGTGCGGCCGATCGGTGACTGGTCGACGACCACGGCCTTGTCGACGTGGTCGAGGCCGTCGACGCGACGGTGGCGACCCGGCACCTCGCGCGATGTGTAGACGTGGCGCATCAGCACCCGGGACAGGATGTCGTTGACCAGCGTCGACTTGCCGCTGCCCGACACCCCGGTGACGCAGGTGAAGGCACCCAGCGGGATGTCGACGGTGAGGTCCTTCAGGTTGTGCTCGTCGGCGTCCACGACGGTCAGTTGGGTGCCGTCGGTGGGCCGACGCGTGGCCGGCATGCCGATCTCGCGTGCACCGGCCAGGTACGCGCCGGTCAGGGACTTGCGGGTCAGTTGCTTGAGTTGGGCGACCGAGCCCGAGTGCACGATCTCGCCACCGTGTTCGCCGGCGCCGGGCCCGATGTCGACGATGTGGTCGGCCGCCTCGATCGTGGCCTCGTCGTGTTCGACCACGATCAGGGTGTTGCCGAGGTCGCGCAGGCGGATCAGGGTCTCGATGAGCCGTTCGTTGTCGCGCTGGTGCAGGCCGATCGAGGGTTCGTCGAGCACGTAGAGCACGCCCACCAGGCCGGCGCCGATCTGCGTGGCGAGACGAATCCGTTGGGCCTCGCCCCCGGACAGCGACCCCGACGGTCGGTCAAGGGTGAGGTAGTCCAGTCCGACGTCGAGCAGGAATCGCAGGCGTGCCCGGATCTCCTTGAGGACACGGGCGCCGATGAGCGCCTGCCGTTCGGTCAGTTCGAGGTCGTCTGCGAAGCGATCGGCGTCCTCGATCGACATGCGCGACACCTCGTGGATGCCGGTGTCGCCGACCGTGACGGCCAGGATCTCGGGCTTGAGGCGGGCGCCGTCACAGGCTGGGCACGGCACCTCGCGCATGTACTGCTCGATGTTGGAGCGCACGTGGTCGGAGTCGGTTTCGGAGTGACGGCGTACCAGGTTGTCGATGACGCCTTCGAAGTTGGCCCGATACGAGCGCACGCGGCCGTAGCGGTTCTTGTAGCGAACGTGGACCTTCTCGTCGATGCCGTGCAGGACGGCAGTCCGGACCCGATCGGGCAGGTCCTGCCACGCCAGGTCGGGATCGGCGTCGAGGTGTTCGACCACCGCTCGCAGCAGTTGGGCGTAGTAGCCGGACTGGTTGCCCGACGTCGACCACGGGATGATGACGCCGTCGGACAGGGTCGCATCCGGGTCGCCGACCACCAGTTCGGGATCCACCCGCAACTGCGATCCCAGCCCCGTGCACACCTCACAGGCGCCGTACGGGGAGTTGAAGGAGAAGTTGCGCGGGGCCAGTTGGTCGAACGACAGCCCACAGTCGGGGCAGGCGAGGTGTTCCGAGAAGGTCAGGACTTCGGCCCGGGGTGCAGGTTCGCCGGCGGCCTCGGCGGCCTCGATGGCGTCCCGGCCGGGCAGGATCTCGATCATTGCCACGCCGTCCGCCAACTCCAGGGCGGTCTCGATCGAGTCGGCGACGCGGCGCCGGATGCCGTCCTTGGCCACGAGGCGGTCGACGACCACCTCGATCTCGTGCTTGAGGTTCTTGTCCAACCGCTCGAGTTCGTCGATCGGGAGCACGTCACCGTTGAGGCGCACCCGGGCGAAGCCCTGGCCCAGCAGGTCCGCGAACAGCGTGGCGTGCTCGCCCTTGCGGCCACGAACGACGGGTGCCAACACCTGGTAGCGCGTGCCGTCGGGCAGCGCGAGCACCTGGTCGACGATGACCTCGGAGGTCTGGGAGGCGATCTCGCGCCCGCAGTTGGGGCAGTGCGGGATGCCGATGCGGGCGTAGAGCAGCCGCAGGTAGTCGTGGATCTCGGTGATCGTGCCGACCGTGGACCGCGGGTTGCGACTGGTCGACTTCTGGTCGATCGAGATGGACGGTGACAGGCCCTCGATCACGTCGACGTCGGGCTTGTCCATCTGGCCCAGGAACTGTCGCGCATAGGCCGACAGCGACTCGACGTAGCGGCGCTGCCCCTCGGCGTAGATGGTGTCGAAGGCCAACGACGACTTGCCGGACCCGCTGAGTCCGGTGAACACGATCAAGCTGTCGCGGGGCAATTCGAGGTCGACGTTGCGAAGGTTGTGCTCGCGGGCACCTCGAACGATGATGGAGTCGGTCACGGTCTGTGCAGCCTTCACGTTCTTCATGCATGGCGGTGGCTTCGGAGTCTACCAACCAGTGCGTCACTCGAACATGTGTTCCCCCGTCCCTTCGGCCAGACCTGGTGCGATCCCGACGCGCTGGACGGACGGGATTGCCGATCCTGCGTGGCACCGTCCCACGCGACTTCTAGGATCACGAGGAGATCCCTTCGAGGAGCCAACGATGACCATGGCCGATGCGACGAGCTACGACGGCCGGGTCAAGCCCGATGGTCCGTGGCAGGATCGGCGCGACGGCGTCCTGCACGTGCGCAAGTTCTCCGTCGAGGAGATGGACAACAACGTCTACCTCATTCGGTGCAGCGCCAGCAACGAAGGCCTGCTCGTCGATGCAGCGGCGCGCCCCGACCGCATTCGGGAGGCCATCGAGGACGTCGACGTGCGGGCGGTCGTGCAGACGCACGGCCACTGGGACCACGTTCGCGCGTGGGACGCACTCAAGGCCGACCCCGGCCTGCCGATCTGGGGACATGTCGGCGACCAGGACCTGTTTCCGCGACAACTCGATCGTCAACTCGGCGACGGCGACGTGCTCAACGTCGGGCTGCTGCGTGTGGAGGTCCTGCACATCCCCGGCCACACACGGGGCAGTTGCAGCTACCTGGTGCATGGTGACGAGCGTGACCACCTGTTCACTGGCGACACCCTGTTCCCCGGTGGACCGGGACGGACAACAGGTGCATCGGCGTTTGCCCAGATCATGGACGGCCTCGAGGGGCGCGTGTTCGGCCAGTTCGACGACAACACCTGGGTCTATCCCGGCCACGGCAACGACACCACGTTGGGGCGTGAACGACCGCACCTGGCCGACTGGCGCGAGCGCGGGTGGTGACCAGATTGGCGCGAGCCCTGGTGGGCCCCAAAGCACGGGGGTACGGCCGACCCATCCAGCGGGCCAGATCCTAGAGGGCGCGCTGTGTCGATCGCTTGAGCAGCCACGCTCCCAGCGGCAACAGCACCGCGATCATCGCCACGAGCACGCCGACCTGTGGCAGGACGTCGACGACCGCACCACCACGGCGCTGGATCTCTGCGTAGGCCTGGTAGGCCCAGTGGTGCGGTGTGGCCCTCGACACGACCAGCAGCGAGTCCGGGAAGAGTTCGAGCGGCAGCATCGACCCGCCCAGTGCCGCCAGCACCAGGCCGACACCAACCCCCACGCCGCTGGCCACGTTCGGACTGTCCAGCATGGCCCCGAACAGGATCGCCGCCGCCGCGCTGACCCCGCAGAACGCCGTCAGGACGAGCGCGGTCGCCAATGGGTCGCCCCAGTCGACGTCGAAGAGCACGGCGGTTCCCACGACGATGTAGGCCCCCTGGCCCAGCGCGATCCCGAAGCGACCGAGCACCTCGCCGACAATCACCTGGTTGGCGGTCATGGGCGACGCCAGTTCGCGCGCAGTGACGCCCAGCCTGCGAGAGTCGATCAGGAAGCCGGCACCCGACAGGGAGGTCAGGAACACGAACAGCGACAGCTGACCGGCCGCGCCGAGGTCGAAGCGACCGAGCCCCGCGAACTCCTCGCCCAGCGAGTCGCCGACGGTGGTCACCGAGACCGTCGGACCGGCGTCGTCGACATCGGCCAGCGCGTCCCGTGCAGCGTCAGCGGCAAGCCCGACACCGACCAGGGCCTGCTGCTGCAGTCGCGCGTCCGCGAGGCTTCCCAGCCCGGTCTCGATGGCTTGCAGGCTGGCCTGTCCCGCCGCCGCACTGCCCGGCAGCACCTCCACACTGGTCGCGTCACCGGCCGCCCACGACGCCTCGGCCGAGGCGTCCACGATGACGGCAGCATCGGCACGACCCCTGGCCACGACGGTCTGGGCGGCCTCGGCATCATCGGCCGTGGTGACGGACAGGTCGAGGTCCTCCAGGCTGTCGGCGAGGTCCTGGGCGAGTGCGCCCTCGCCGACGATGGTCACTCGGCCCGACGACGCGGTGTCGGAGAACTGGAGCCCGATCAGGACGATCAGGAACAGCGGCAGCACCAACACGAAGAACCAGTTGGACCGGTCCCGCGCGAACCGGTGCAGGGCAGTCCGGGCGATCGTGAGCACCTGTCCCATCACTGGCCCTCCCGGCTGGGGATGGCCACGAACGCGACGATGGCGACCAGCAGGAATCCCGCCATGACGAGCAGGGGGCCACCCAGGTCGGTGACGCCACCGCCACCGCTGGTGATGCCGAGCCCACGGATGAATGCGGCGGGCGGCGTCAGGTCGGCCAGTCGTGCCAGCCATCCGGACCCGGTCACCGGGAAGAACGCACCGCCCAGCATCCCGAGGACCAGCCCGATGATCGTGTTCGCGATCTGGGCCTGTTCGGACGTTCGAGCGACCTTGGTCACCAGCAGGACCAGGCTCGTGACGGCAACCACCGTGGCCACGACAAGCACGGCGATCGGGCCGACGCGACCGAACGACGCCCCGAACAACATGCTGCCCGCGGTCAGCAGCACGGTCGTCGACGCCACGCCCAGCACGAAGCTGACCAGCGTCTTGGCGACGATGATGGACCCCGGCCGGATCGGCATCGACTGCAGCCGCGGGAGGGTGCCGTTCTCGCGCTCCTCCACGTACGAGATGACGCCGAAGCCAATGGTGAAGAACATGAACAGGGCGGTCTGGCCGGCCACGAGGTAGGCCTCGACACCCAGCTGCTCGTCACTGGTCTCGCCGACGACCGACGTCAAACCCGGGGATTGTGTGCCCTGCCGGACCGTCGCCACGACCTGCTGGACCGCTGCCTCGTCGAACCCGGCACTGCTGGCCGCGCTGGCCACCGTCGACAGGGCAGTCACCCGGTCCACGTAGCCCAGCACGATGGCCGTGACCACCTGCTCCTCCAACCCCTCGTCGGCGGGGACGATGACCTCCACGTCGGCCTGGCCCCCGGTCAGCACCGTCGCCCCGAACCCGTCAGGGACGACCACGGCGACGTCGATGCTGTCGTCCTCGACGGCTGCCTCTGCATCAGTGGGCACGACGTCCTGCACGGAGATGTCGGGGTTGTCGACGCCGTCCAGGACGCCCGGCAGGCCGTCGGCCACCTGGTCGCCGTCCGGGATGGCGACGCCGACGGTGATCGGTCCCATGGACTCGGCGTCGCCGATACCCGCGAACAGGAAGTTGAACACGGTGATGAGTGCCAGTGGCACGGCGAGTCCGAAGATGAAGACGGACTTGTCCCGCAGCCGTTGTCGCAGGTCGCTGGACGTCATGGTCCAGATCGCCGACAGGTCCATCATCCGCGCCCACCCAGCGCCGCCATGACGTCGTGGACCGTGGACGTGACGGCGCACGTCGTGGGGCGCCCGCCAACGTCGGAGCTGTCAGTCACGAAGGGCCCGCCCGGTCAGGTGGAGGAACACGGATTCGAGGTCGGGTCGTGCCACCTCCACGTCCGTGATCGCCATGCCGGCTGCCGACGCGGTCGACACGATGTCGGCGAGCGCCGAGGGCGCGTCGCGCACGGTCAGGTCGAGACTGCGAGGTTCCCGGCCGACCGACACCACTGCCGGCAACGCGGCCACGTCGGACGCGGCCGCGCGCAGGTCTCCGGACCCCTGCAGGGAAACCTTGTCCACCTCGCCGGTGATCAGCAGCAGCTCGTCGCGGGTCCCCTCCGCCTGCAGACGGCCGTTGTCGATGATGCCGATGCGATCGCACAGGCGCTCGGCTTCTTCCATGTAGTGGGTCGTGTACAGCACGGCCATGCCCTCCACCGACAGGGCTTCCACGGCTTCCAGGATGGCGTTGCGCGACTGCGGATCGACGCCCACGGTCGGCTCGTCCAGGATGAGCAGGTCGGGTTGGTGGAGCAAGCCGATCCCGATGTTGAGCCGGCGCTTCATCCCGCCGGAGTACTCCTTGGTCTGGTCGTCGGCGCGATCGGTCAGGCCGACCGTCTCCAGCACCGTGTCGATCCGCGCGGAGAGTGCCTCCTTGGGCATTCGTTGAAGCCTGCCGAAGAAGCGCAGGTTCTCGCGTGCACTCAGGTCCGGGTAGATGGCCAGATCCTGTGGTACGAGGCCGATGTGGGCCTTGGCCTCGACCACGGCTGGCCCAACGGTCGTGCCCATGATCACCGCACGTCCCGCATCCGGTTCCAACAGACCGGCGACCATGGAGATGGTGGTGGTCTTGCCCGCGCCATTCGGGCCCAGCAGCCCGTAGGTCTCCCCTGCCTGGATCGCGAACGAGACGTCGTCGACCGCGATCAAGTCGTCGAACCGGCGTTCCAGACCCTCACAACTGAGCACTGCGTCCACATCGCCCCCGTCGTTTGTGCGAATGCTCGGCGGCCACGATCCTAGTCGTCGCGAACGCCTCGTCGATCACCAGTGCGGGTCAGACGTTTGCCTGTGCCATCAGGCGGAGCTCGCGACGAAGCTCGCCGATCTCGTCGCGCAGGCGGGCGGCGTACTCGAAGCGCAGGTCGGCCGCGGCTTCGTGCATCTCTTCTTCGAGACGGTGGATCAACGCCTCCAGGTCGGCCAGCGGCATGTCCGAGGTGTCGATGCCCACCGGGCCGTCGTCGTCCAGAGGGGCATAGTCCTCGCCGGCCTCCTCGGCCCGAACTGCCGCGATGATGTCGCCCACACGCTTGCGCACGGTCTGGGGGTCGATGCCGTGTTCGAGGTTGTGGGCCATCTGGATCTCGCGCCGCCGATTGGTCTCGTCGATGGCGAAGTTCATCGAGTCGGTGAGGTTGTCCGCGTACATGACGACGGTGCCATTGACGTTGCGGGCCGCGCGTCCGACCGTCTGGATCAGGGAGGTGGACGAGCGCAGGAAGCCCTCCTTGTCCGCGTCCAGGATCGCCACCAGCGAGACCTCCGGCAGGTCGAGACCTTCACGCAGGAGGTTGATGCCCACCAGGACGTCGAACTCGCCCAGGCGCAGCGAGCGCAGGATGGCGACGCGT
>DATFMD010000360.1:0-2089 GCA_035267125.1 Nitriliruptoraceae bacterium
ATCTCGTCGCGCACGGCTGCGAACAACAGCGTCGCGGCTTCGTCCGAGGTGGTCGCGCCAGCCGTGGCGTTGCGGGCGAAGGCACGCACGTCCGGATGGTCGGCATCGACGAAGGGCGTCGCCAGAAGGGCGTCGTCGAGATCGTGCACCGAGGGCGCAACGCCGTCGGGGTCGGCAGTCATTCGGTTGTCCCGATCGTGGCGAGCGCATCACCCTGGGCGACCGAGGCACCGGCTTCGAGGTGCACGCCGGCGACGATGCCGTCACGGTGGGCCACGACCGGGGTCTCCATCTTCATGGCCTCCACCACCACCAGCGTGTCGCCGACGGCCACGGTGTCGCCCTCGGCCACTTCCCAGCCGATGATCGTGGCCTGCATGGGCGCGCGGACGACGGGGTCGTCTGGTCGTGTTCCGTCCGCGGCGCCGTGGTCGTCGTCGGCCCGACGGGTTCTCGACGAGTCGCCGGCTCGATCACCGCCGTGTCCATGGACGGTCACCCAGAAGGGTGCACCGCCGATGGTCAACTGGACGTCGCGTGCACTGGTGGTGCGGCCGGGGTTCGAAGGCATGCTGGCACCGCCGCTCGGGTTGGCGTCGTCTGGTGGGTCGTCTGCAACGTGGGCGGGAATGGCTGACAGGTCCCATTCCTGCTCGACCGACACGGTCGAGTGCGTGGCGGTGGCGAATTGCTCGGCAGCCATGGCGAGCTTGTGGAACGGGACGGTGGTGGGGATGCCCGCAATCACCAGTTCCTCCAGGGCCCGCGCCATGCGGCTTCGGGCGATGGCTCGATCAGGGCCCCAGACGACGAGCTTGCCGACCAACGAGTCGTAGGTGCGCGGCACCTCCCACCCCGACGCTGCCCCGGTGTCGAAGCGCACCCAGGGACCGTCCGGTGCGGTCAGTCGGGTGATCCTGCCCGGGGTCGGCATGAAGGAGTTGGCCGGGTCCTCGGCATTGATCCGTGCCTCGATCGCGTGACCACGGATGTGGACGTCGTCCTGGCTGATTCCCATCCCGTCGCCGGCTGCGATCCGCAGTTGGGCATGGACCAGGTCGATGCCGGTCACCAATTCCGTCACGGGATGCTCGACCTGCAGCCTGGTGTTCATCTCGAGGAAGTACGACGTGTCGTCGTCCACCAGGAACTCGCACGTTCCGGCGTTCGTGTAGCCCATCTCGCGAGCGATGTCGATCGCCGCCACCGCCATGCCGTTCCGGACCGCTTCGGCGAGGTTGGGCGCGGGGGCCTCCTCCACCAGTTTCTGGTGACGTCGCTGCAGCGAGCAGTCCCGGGTGCCGAGGTGGATCGTGGTGCCGTCGAGATCGGCCAGCACCTGCACCTCCACGTGGCGCGGGCGTTCGAGATATCGCTCCAGGTAGCACTCATCGCGTCCGAATGCGGCCTGCGCCTCGCGTCGGGCCGCGTCCATCGCGGCCCGCATGGCATCCGGGCTCTTGACCACCTTCATGCCCCGGCCGCCGCCGCCGAACATCGCCTTGACCGCCACGGGCCAGCCGTGCTCGGTGCCGAAGGCGATGGCCTCGGCGACGTCGTCGGTGGGCTCCGAGGTGCCCGGGACCACTGCCACACCGGCCGCCTCGGCCACCGCTCGCGCCGACAACTTGTCACCCATGCGGGCGATGGCGGTTGGCGGTGGGCCGACGAACACGAACCCGGCGTCGGCGACTGCCCGGGCGAAGTCGGCGTTCTCGGCCAGGAAGCCGTAGCCCGGGTGGATGGCGTCGACGCCCGCCAGGGCCGCGACTTCGAGGATGCGATCGCTGCGCAGGTAGCTCTGGGCGGCGGGGGCCGGTCCGAGCAGGTGGGATTCGTCGGCGGCCTGCACGTGCGGGGCGTCGGCGTCCACCTCCGAGTGGACCGCAACGGTGCGCACGCCGAGCTCGTGACAGGCACGGATCACCCGGATGGCGATCTCGCCCCGATTGGCGATCAGCACTGCGTCGAACATGGCGTCTCTCGCCTCCAGGCCGGGAGCCCGTCACCGTCGCTTGACCCCGAACCGGTCCGGGCGCGAATCGGGCGGGCTGTTGCGGTCACCCTAGCAGTCGACTTACCATTCGGT
>DATFMD010000361.1:0-6089 GCA_035267125.1 Nitriliruptoraceae bacterium
TCGGATGCTGCGGCACATGGACCAGCCTTCGTTCGTCGGGGACGTTGCGTGGCTCGACCATCACAGTGTGACAGCACACGACCGACCCCGCCGAACGAATCGGCGGGGTCGGTCGTGTCTCAGCGGTGGTTCGTACTCGCCGCCGGTCCCGGACGAAGCGTCCGCGCGGCGACGCGCACGCGTCGTGGGTCAGGGCAGCAGCACCGTGTCGATCACGTGGATGCCACCGTCAGTCGTCTTGACGTCGGTCAGGACGAAGTCGGCATCGGAGTTGTTGGCGTCGACGAAGCCTTCGCGGGCGGTGATCGTGTTGCCGTCGAGCATGGTGATCTTGCGAGCGTTCACGACGCTCGGTGACGGACGCCAGCCATCGGTGATGTGGTAGGTCAGGATGTCGAGGATGCCGTCGACCCCGAAGGCGCCGACCAGAATTTCGACTGCCTCTTCCTCGTCGTCCGTGCCGGCGGCGTCCAGGAAGGCTTGGTCGGTGGGAGCGAACACGGTGTAGTCGGTGCTGCCGTCCAGCACGGCGGTGGCACCGGTGGCGATGACCGCGGTGACCAGGATGTCGAAGTCTCCACCGTTGTCGTCGTAGGTCAGTGGGTCGCCAGAAAGTTCGATGGCGGTCTCGACGATGGTCGAACCGTTGTCGGGGCCGGCCCATCCGGGCTTGGCGGCAGCCGCGGGTCCGGCCATCGCGACGGTCAGGCCGATTGCCAGGGCAGTGGTTGTCAACTTGCGCATCAGGGGCTCCTCGTGCGGTGTCTTCGAGTGGGTGTCAGGGGCGCGGGGACCGTGGTGTCCTCGACCCGCAGTGGGTGTGCACCGCAAACCCTAGGAGGTCGTTGCGCATGCAATCAATCGATTTGGAGCCTGTCGATGTGGCCAAAGGTCCATGAATTGCTGCATCCACCGAGGCGACCGAATGGCAAGGCCGTCAGGACCGACGAGAGTTGCACTCGTGGAACTCCCCCCGTGTGGACAAGTCTGTGGAGTGTGTGCACAACCCGACGGCTGGCCTGTGGACGATGGGGTCGACGCGGCAGCGGTCGCCCTCCCACACGTCGACGGACCATCGCGCGAGGCGATGGTCCGTCATTCGGGTGCGGCGTGGCGGGCAGGTGGCCCGTGTCAGCTCTCGGGGTCCTGCCACAGCGACTCGTCGAGTTCCTGGTCACGCTTGCGACGCATCGCCGTCGCCCCGGCAGCGGCGCCGGCCGCAGCCAACAGGACGACCAAGCCCTTCTTGGACTTCTTGCCGTCGTCGTCCCCCTCGTCATCCGCGGCGGCGGCAACCTTCTCCTTGCCCGTCGCGATGGCATCGCTGGCGCTCTCCTTGACGTCCTGCGCCTTGGCGACGGTCGCATCCTTGGCCTTGACTGCGGATTCGACGGCGGCGTCCTTGACGTCACCAGCCTTGTCGACGGCCCCTTCGGACACCTCCGAGGCCTTCTCGGAAGCGGCGGTGGCAGCGTGCCCAGCGGCGGCCCGCGCCTCCTGGAGCGCTTCTTCTGCCTTGGCGAGAGCTTCGTTCGCCGACTTCTCGGCCTTGCGTGAACGACGTGACATGGTTGGCACTCCTGGTGCGGTTCGGAATCATGCATGATAGTACGGTGCCTGGGCGCCATGACACGCCCAAGTGGACGAAATGAACGGCGGACGACGATGGCACCCGCAGAACCGCGAGCCCACGATGCCGAACCGACGGGCATGGCCGAGCCGAGGTCGGCGTCGACCACCTCGGCCTCCGAACTGGCCGGCCTGTTCCGACTCGATGGCCGCACCATCGTCGTCGTCGGCGCCGGTGGCGGCATCGGCCGGGCATGTGCTGCCGGACTGGCGGCCCACGGCGCGCATGTCGTCTGCGCCGATCTGGACGCGACCGCGGCCGAGTCCACCGCCACCGCCCTGCGGCGGGATGGCGGTCGAGCCGCGGCAGTCACCGTTGACGTGCTCGACCCCGCCAGCGTCGCCACGCTCGTCGGCGACTTCGCAGCCGCGCAGGGAGTGGTGATCACGCCGGCAGTCAACGTGCGCAAGGCGCTGGTGGACACCAGCGAGGAGGACTTCGATCGAGTCGTGGCACTCAACCTCAAGGCCACCTTTCGGCTGTTGCGGGCGTTCGGACGCGCCATGGCCGCACGCGACGGCGGCAGCATCGCGGTCTTCACCTCGATTCGCGCCACGGTGGTGGAACCAGGCCAGGGGGTCTATGCGGCAACCAAGGCAGGCGTCATGCAGTTGGTCGCGACCTTGGCCGCGGAACTCGGGCCCCGGGGCGTTCGTGTCAACGCCGTCGCACCCGGCATCGTGGAAACGCCGTTGACGGCGCAGATCAAGGAGGATCCCGACTGGGCGCGGGCCTACCGCGAGAAGTCCGCGTTCGGCCGGTGGGCTCGTCCGTCCGAGATGGCAGGTCCGATCGTGTTCCTGATGGCCGACGCATCGTCCTACGTCACGGCCAGCCAACTGGCCGTCGACGGCGGCTGGACGCGCATCGACGGACGTTTCAGTCCGCCCCTCTGACGCGCGCCTTCTCAGCCGTCCTCGGTTGGAGCCTGCATCACGGAGAAGCTGCCACCCTGCGGATCGTGCAGCGTCGCCAGGACCCCGACAGCACTCGACTCTGGGCCGAACGCGACCGTGCCGCCCAGTTCGGTGACGCGGGTCACGACGGCCTGGGCGTCATCGACCAGGATGTAGATGCCCCAGTGGTTGGGGACCTGGGCGGGCATGTCGTCGGGCATGGCCATCATCCCGGCGATTCCCTCCTTCCCGCCTCGCACGACGTGGTAGGTGCCCATGTCGCCCATGTCCATCGCGTCGGTTTGCCATCCGAACACGGCGTCGTAGAAGGCGCGTGCTGCGTCGAGGTCGCGCGTCATCAACTCGTTCCACGACCACGCACCGGGTTCGTTGACGATCTGCGCCCCGATGTGGTCAGCCGCCTGCCACACCGACACCACTGCCCCGGTCGGGTCGGCGAACACGGCCATGCTGCCCTCGGTCATGACCTCCATGGGCGGCAGCATCACCTGGCCACCTGCACCCGCGACCGCCGCAGCGGTCGCGGCGACATCCTCGGTGGCGACGTAGGTGTTCCACATCGCAGGCATCCCGTCCATCTCGGGTTGGTGCTGGGCCATGCCGGCCAGCACCTTCCCATCGCGCGTGAAGTTGGTGTAGATGCGGACGCCGTCGTCGTCGAAGACGTCCTCGGACGACCAGCCGAAGAGCGAGGAGTAGAACTCCTTGGCGGCATCGACGTCCGGCGTCGACAAGTCGATCCAGCACGGGGTGCCGGCGTCGTAGTGCGTGCGTGTGGCCATGGTGGAACCCCTTGAGGTGGCCGGCATCCGCGAAGGGATGTCGGCATCCGATCTGTCATGCTGCGGTTGCCGCATGGCTGTGAAGATAGACCCCGCCCGTGACACACGTCCCGCCCACACGCCAAGTGCGCACTGGCACGGAAGAACACGCGATCGGCACGCGACGCACGAACAGCCGGCCGGAACAGGCAACCGACCGCGAGTCGGTCAGGACGGGGAGTCCCAGTCGTGCACGTCAGCGCCGGCCTCACGTGACAGGATGTCCAGCGCGGCCGCCGCGCCCATCCCGGCCGAGATGATTGCCTGGCTGCGGTCGGGACGCACGAGATGCCCCGCCGCATACACGCGGTCGAGCGAGGTACGGGCATTGCCATCGACCACCACTGCGCCGTCCTCCACGGTGGCGCCGGCATCGGCGACCAGGGCCTGGGACGCCTTGCCGCCGGCGACCACGACGTAGTCGAACTCCCCACCGCCGCCGTCCGACGTGTCACTGCCATCGGCACCCTCGGCATCGTCGGAGGACTGCTCCGAGCCACCCGTTCGCACGCCGACGGAGTCGGCGCCAACCTCGAAGGCGGTGGCGAGGGTTCCCGTGCGCAGCCTCGCCCCGGCATCGGCAGCCTGGTCGCGGGCCGTGTCCATGAACTCGGTGCCCAGCACGCCCGGGACGCCCAGGTAGTTGTGGAACTCGGCGTACTCGACCAGCGAGTCATCGTCGCCGAACACGACCGTGTCGTGACCCCCTCGAGCCAGGAAGAGTGCTGCCGACAGCCCTGCCGGGCCGTCGCCGATGACTGCGATGCGCGCCATGTGCCATGTCCTTGTCCGGTGTCGAAGTGACCCAGCCACCGCCCGGGTCACCCACAGGTGTATCGGCCCTCGGCGGATGTGACACGTCGATTTCCCTCGCATGGGCAACCCACCGTGGAATTCCCGTTCAAACCACGACATGACGGACGGATGGCCAGTGCAGAGGTGGTGACAGCCGGGGAGGCAGTGGCACACCATGGTTGCAGGCCCGACCTCGCCCCCACCACCAAGGACACAGACCATGGCTGACGACACGACCACCGACGACATCACGTCCCGCGTGACGGCACGCGTCGACGACCTTCGCGATGCAACGGCGCAGGCGATCTCGAGCGACGAGGCCCCGGCAGCCCGCGAACTCGACCGTGTCCGCCGCCGCCTCGACCAGGTGGAAGACTCGTTGACCGGCGCCCTTGCCGGCCTCGGTGACCAACAGCGCGAGATCGCCGACGAACTGCACGCCAACGCCAAGCGGACGACCTTCCCCCGCAAGCTGTTCTGGTTGCTGCTCGGCGGTGCGGCCGGTGCCGCACTGGCCTACCTGCAGGACCCCGACCGCGGCAAGGCACGTCGCACCCAACTGTCCGACCAGGTCACCAGCCAGGCTCGCGCCGTCGCCGACCAGGCGTCCACGCAGGCCACCCAGGCAGCCAACAAGGCCAAGGGCAGCGCCATCGAGGCAACCAAGGCGATCCTCCCCGACGACGTCCCGGAGGACTCCGAGATCCTGGTCCAGCGCGTCAAGAGCCAGGTACTGGGCCACCGGGACGGCACCGACAACATCACCGTCACGGCCACCCCCGGTGGCGAGGTCACACTCACCGGCACCGTGGACGACCTGGACACGGTGGACGAACTGGTCGACGAGATCGGCGCCGTCAACGGCGTCACGCACGTGGAGTCGCACCTGCTGGCAGCCGCCTGACCCTGCGTGCCGATGCCGGCCCATGCCGGCATCGGCACCACCACACGGCCATGCCGGCGCTCCACCCACGCCTGGATCATCGCGCCCGGTGTCGGCCGGCAGCCACGCAGACCCGGCCGGGTGCCCATAGAGTCAACGCCCCACCTTCGTGATCCGGATCGGAGTCGACATGGGCAGTCCCCATGCCGAGCCACGGCGCACCACGGTCCGTCTCGGGTCCGTCGCGGCGCTGGTTGCCCTCCTCGCGCTGCTCCTTGCCGCATGTTCGTCGCCCGCCAACGAGGATGCCGGCCCCGACGGCCGCCCCGACGCGGCTGACTGGGCCGTGAACTGGGACGAGACTCGGGACCTGGTTCCCCACCTCGATGATCTCGGCGTCCCCCCGGACCAGGCGGTCTGCGAACGAACCGTTGCAGACCTGCGCACGGCTCGTGAGACCCTGTTCCCCACACCGGACGAACTGGTCGACACCGAGACCGAGGCGTGGATGGAGGCAGCCACGAGCCTGTTCTTCGAGTGCTTCCAGAGCGACATCGGGGCCGAGACCGTCACCGAGGGCTACGGGGAGTTGGACCGGCTGGGATCGGAAGTCGACACGGCGCTCGAAGGCGTGTCCTGACGACGCACAGGCCAGGCGGGATACTGTCGACGCCATGACATCACCCACAGGTTCCCCGTCCCCCTCGCCACGCGCGACCGGTGCCGTGCCCGCACCGCCGCCCAACCTGCCGGCAACGCTGGGAGACCTGCGCACCTCCGGATGGCGCGATCGTCCGGTCGCAGAAGAGTTGCGCGACAACCTGATCGCCCGACTTCGCGACGACAACCCGCTGGTTGCCGACGTCATCGGGTTCGACGACACGGTGATGCCCGACCTCGAGCGGTCGCTGCTGGCCGGCCACGACCTGATCCTGCTCGGCGAACGTGGCCAGGCCAAGACCAGGATCGTGCGGCGCCTGGTCGAGTTGCTCGACGAGTGGATGCCGGCAGTCGCCGGCTGCGAACTGCACTCGTCGCCCGAC
>DATFMD010000362.1:0-2495 GCA_035267125.1 Nitriliruptoraceae bacterium
GACGGTGGCGGCCATCGGGTCTGCTCCTGCGCGCAGCGCCGACGCCACGCCCACGCCCAGCGGCAGCACGACGACAAGTGCAAGGATGGGGCCGGCCAGCACCCACAGCATGAGCATGCCGATGCCGCCCTGGCCACGGAGCAGCAACTGGAGTGGCGGCGCACCGCGGGTGGATGTCAGCCCGGCCGTGGCCGTGCAGATCGCGGCCACGACCACGGCTCCGAGCAGTGCGGCCGGCAGGGCCGACCACGGCAGGAACCCGGTCGCTCCCAGCCCGACGGCGGCCAGGACGCTGGCCACCGTCATGCCAAGGAACGGCACGACCAGGTGTTCCAGCGCCACGTCTCGGGCCGTGAACCCGGTGAGCACGCGCACGACGGGGTCCTCCAACTCGATGCGCAACGGTACCAGGAGTTGGCCCGCGGCCAGGTGGACGGCCACCGCGGCGACGGCGATGGCGGCGATCCCGCCCGACGCCCAGGCGACCAGCACGGCGACCGCGGCCACCACGACGACGGTGCGTTCGACCAGCCCGGGCCGGCGCAGCAGCGACACGGTGTCGCGCCACACGACCAGCAGCCAGCGCCGGCGTGGACGCGGGATCCGCACGTGTCGCACGCCCAGCAGGCGGCGTTGGCCCGAGCGGCGCGCCTGGGCGATGGCCCGGGCGTCGAACAGGGATGCGCTTCGGCGCACGTCGGTGGCGGTGCCGGCACGGCGCACCAGTTCCTCGTCGGGCACGGCGGGCAGGCGACGGACGGCCAGCACGACCGCCACCACTGCGGCCACGGTCAGCATCAGTGGTGGCGCCCAGTCCAGCGGGACCTCGGTGCCCACGCCCGCGGTGATCGGCGCGGCGGCCCATCCCCACGGCGTGGCCCACGCCGCCGCGGTGGGAGACGTGACGCTCAGCCACACCTGGCCGATGCCCGCCAGTGCCAGCACGGGTGTCGCTCGCAGCGCGATCCTCGCGAGCCGCTGCGACGACTCGACCGCGAGCGCGCCTGCGCCGGTGACAACGCCCAGCGCGGTCCATGCCAGCACGGTGCCGCCGATGGTCGCCCACGGGGCCACGCGCGCCTCGACGGCCACGACGACGGCGACGGCCAGTCCGACCACGCCGCCCACGACGCCGTACCCGGCCAGGCCGAGCCCCAGGGTGCGACCGAACAGCGCCCGCCGGTCCAGTGGGGCCGGCAGCAGCAGCGCGGCCTGGGGACGTGAGACCAGCAGAGGGCCGGCCCACGTGCCGATCCTCGCGCCGGTCGCGGTCAGCAGGAACGCCAGGCCGGCGGCCACGGCCGGGACGACCTGCTCGACCCTGGCGGGCAGGGCCGGCGGTCGGGTGATCGGTTCGGTGAGCGTCGTGTACACGGCCGTGCCCCACAGGCCGCCCATCAGCAGGACGACGTAGACCTGGTAGGACACCCGCCCGATCACCTCGCGTCGTGACGGGCCGGGGGAGTGGACCCGCAGCCACGCCCGCAGGACGCGGACGCGTGCGGTCTCGGTTGCCGCCCAGTCCGTCGGGTCGAGCGGGGTGCCGGCCGTGCTCACGCCAGGCCCAGTTGCGCCGCCGCCCGACCGGCCATCACCGTGGCGTAGCTGCCGCGGGCGCGAACCACGCCGTCGTGCAGCACGACCGCTCGGTCGGCGAGGTCGTCCGGGAAGTCCAGCTGGTGCGTGGTGAACAGGAGCGCCGCCCCGGCTGCCTTTCGCGCCGCCATCGACGCCCACAGGACGTCGCGCGTGGCCGGGTCGAGCGCCCGGCTGGGTTCGTCGAGCAGCACCACGTGGCCCGGTCGCAGGAACAGGCAGGCCAACTGCAGCTTCTGGCGCATGCCGCTGGACAACTGGTCGGGCAGGAAGGTGCGACGCCTGGCGAGGTCGAACCCGTCGAGCAGGTCCTCGATGGCCCGATCGTCGTCGATGCCATGGGCGGTGGCGACGAAGCCGAGGTGTTCCTCGACGGTCAGGTCGGGATAGAACACGGGTGCGTCGAGGGCGAACGTGACGGTGCGGCGCACGTGCGAGCGGCCGGCCGTGGAGGACGTCGACTGGCCGTCGATCTCCACGCTGCCCGCGGTCGGTTCGAGCCGGCCGGACGCCAACTGGAGGGTGGTCGTCTTGCCCGACCCGTTCCGGCCGACCAGGACGGTGCAACTGCCTGCCGGCACGGCCAGGTCGACGTCGTCCAGCGCGGTGACGCCCTCGTACTCGAGGGTGACACCGCGCAGGCGCAGGGGGACGGATGCGGTGGCGACGTCTCGACCTCCAGGACTGGGCAGCGATCACCGGCGACCGCGGTCACCGGCGTGTGCGACAACCGGCGTGTGCGACAGCCGGTGTGTGCGACAATCGGTGTGTGCGACAGCCGGTGTGTGCGACAGCCGGTGTGTGCGATCGCCGTCGGCAGCCGTCGAGCCTACAACCGTGCTGGGCCGCACCCGGGTGCGAGGCAGCACGCCTCGATTCGGGGGTCGGCGCAGCCATTG
>DATFMD010000363.1:0-11638 GCA_035267125.1 Nitriliruptoraceae bacterium
GTTCCTCCAGGGCACCAACGATCCGTTCGGCGGGCCCGATGAGGTGTCCCCACACCTGACGCTCCTGGAGGCACCTGCCACGGTGGTGCCCGTGGCCGGCGCCGACCACTCCCTGAAGGTGCCGCGGACCCGCTCCGCCGACGGCGCCACGCATGCTCCTGCCGACGTGATCGCCGGGCTGGCCGTGCCCATCACGTCCTGGCTGGCCACGGTTGCCGACCGCGGCTGATCTGGCGCCGACCGCGGCTGACCTGGCGTGCGGTGACCGTGGGACGTGCCCCACGGTCGTGCAGTTTCGGCGGGGGCGAGGATTGGCCTCGACAGCGGGATCGGTTGGTCCTGACCAGAGCCCGCAGCGCACTAGGATGCCGGGCGCGATGGATGGAAATGCGCCAGACAGCATCGTGACGTCACCAACCCGGCGGACCCACGCACAGGAGACATCGTGATCCAGGAGTTCAAGGACTTCATCAACCGCGGCAACGTGATCGACCTGGCCGTCGCGGTGGTCATCGCGGCGGCCTTCACGCCGATCATCAACGCCGTCGTCGACCGTGTGATCATGCCGCTCATCGGCCTGGTGTTCGGCCAACCGAACTTCGACGCCATCGGCACGTTTGCCTGTGAGGATCCCACTGACGGCGCAGAGGGCGTCGTCAACGCGGCGGGCCAGGTGTGCCAGGGGTCGATCGGTGCAGTCCTGACCGCGCTGGTGTCCTTCCTGCTCGTCGCCGTCGCCGTCTTCCTCATCGTCAAGGCCTACAACCGCATGCAGGGCCCGATCGAGGAGGGCCCGCCGGCGGGACCGACCGAGGTCGAACTGCTGGCGGAGATCCGCGACACGCTCCAGGCCGGGAACTGACACCCCGCCGGCGCCGGGCCGTGCTGGGTGTTGCACCACGGCCACGCCGGCGTCCTACGGATCGTCATTCAACCCAGGGCTCTGCGAGCCGCGGAGTGCGCGGTCGCGGCCGCCTCGGCATCAACCGAGCCACCTGAGCCCGGGCGGACGTGCCCGTCGCGTCGGGCCACCGTCGCCACCGCCGAGGCAACGGCACTGGCCACGGAACGGTCGAAGGGCGACGGGATCACGTGGTCAGGACCCAGATCGTCGCCGACGATGCCGGCGATCGCGTCTGCTGCAGCGATCTTCATGGTGGCCGTCACCTTGGTCGCCGCCGCGTCCAGCAGACCACGGAACAGGCCCGGGAAGCACAGCACGTTGTTGATCTGGTTGGGGAAGTCGGACCGGCCCGTGGCCATGACGGCAACGTGGCCGGCGGCGACGTCGGGATGGATCTCGGGCGTCGGGTTGGCCATCGCGAACACGATCGGGTCGGGCGCCATCAGTGTCACGTGCTCCAGCGGCAACGAGTTGGGTCCCGAGACCCCGATGAACACGTCGGCACCCGCCAGGGCCACGGCCTGGTCGCCCTCCAGTCCGCGGGGGTTCGTCTGCTTGGCGACCCGGCGGCGGATCGGATCCATGCCCTTGCCACGCGTGGGTTGCAGGATCCCGGACCGGTCGACGGCCACGATGTCGTCGATGCCCGCGTCCATCAGCAGGTTGCAGATGGCGACCCCCGCCGACCCGATGCCCTGCACGACGACGCGCAGGGCGGTCAGTTCCTTGTCGACAACGCGGGCCGCATTGGTCAGGGCCGCCAGTGCCACCACCGCGGTGCCGTGTTGGTCGTCGTGGAACACGGGGATGTCGAGGCGCTGGCGCAACTTGCCCTCGATCTCGAAGCAGCGGGGGGCAGCGATGTCCTCGAGGTTGATGCCGCCGAACCCCGACGCGATGCGCGCGACCGTGTCGACGAAGGTGTCGGGATCCTGCTCGTCGACCAGGATCGGGTAGGCGTCGATGTCACCGAAGGACTTCAGCAGCATCGCCTTGCCCTCCATGACCGGCAGGGACGCCAGTGGGCCGATGTCGCCGAGTCCCAGGACCGCCGAGCCGTCCGTGACGACGGCGACGGCGTTCGACTTGATGGTCAGGCGGTACGCCTCGGTGGGGTCGGCCGCGATCGCGCGACAGATCTTCGCGACGCCGGGGGTGTAGACCAGTGACAGGTCCCTGGCATCGTTGACGGCGACCTTGTTGGCGATCTCGATCTTGCCCCCGATGTGGGCGTTGACGACGTCGTCGTCGATGGCCAGCACCTCGACACCGTCGAGGTCCTGCAGCGCTGCGCCCAGCAGGCGCGCGTGGTCCTCGTCGACCACCTCGGCCCCGACGGAGCGGATGATGACGTGCCGCGACACCTCGAGGCGCTCCGAGCCGACCAGGTCGGCGCCGACCTGGTCGATCATGGCCGTGACCCGCCCGAACATGCCGGGCAGGTTCTGGAGTGCCAGTCGATACGTGACACGCTGTTGTGGTTGGGGCACTGGGTGGTCCTTGGCGGGGTGTCCTTGGCGGGGCGGTCCTCGGGTGGTTGGTCCTGGCGAGGTGGGCGTCGGTTGGTGTGGGGCAGCCTGGTGCCGGGGCGGCATGGGTGTCGGGGCTGGTGCGGTGCGGGCCGCCTCGTCAGCGCGCAGCGTAGGCCCTGCGACGATGCCGGTAGCGTCTTGGCCCGACACGAGACGGCGACGCCCGACGAGGACCACGATGTTGACGCAGGTGACCGGAGGCGACGGCGCCGTCACGGGTGTGCTGTGTGACCTGGACGGCGTGCTGCTGGACTACCACCGTGCGGAGCAGCAGGCCTTCGCGGGCGTGGCGATGCGACTCGGACTGCACGACGTCGACAGCGCCCGTGGGGTGTATGCGGGCATCAACCGCGACCTGTGGGAGGCCTACGAGCGAGGCGAGGTGTCGGCGGAACTGTTGCGGGTACGGCGCTGGGAGGAATGGCTGCACGCCCACGACCTCGATCGCGGCGAGGCGACCGGCGTGTCGACGACCTACCTGGACCTGTTGACGCGGTCGCCTGCGGTCATGCCCGGTGCCGTCCAGGCGCTGCGCACGATCACGCGGCGGGTGCCCGTCGTCGCGGTCACGAACGGGTTCGCCGCAGTCGCGCATGGCCGCCTGCAGGCATCGGGGACCCTGGCCGACCTGCGCGGCGTGGTCGCCGCCGACGAGGTCGGTGCGCCCAAGCCGGCCCCGGCCATGTTCCTGACCGGCCTCGAACTGCTGGGGGGTCCCGACCCGGCGACAGTGGTGATGATCGGGGACAACCACCATGCCGACATCGTGGGAGCCGCAGCCGTGGGGCTGGCAACTGCATGGATCGCAGCCGACGACCAGCCCGAGCCAGGTCCAGGCACGGCTGACCTGCGCGGACCGGACCTTGCGGCAATCGTTGCGCAGGTGTGGCCCGAGGCCTGACCGGTCGTCCGCGAACTCAGGCCTGCAGCCGGGAAAGGGCGTCGGTGGCGGTGAGCACGGGTTCGCAGGCCAGCGCAAGATTGGCCAGGGACGCCTGGTGGGTGGCCTCGTCGGCCGCGGCCACGCAGTCGGCGACCACGTGGACGTGGAAGCCCAGGTCCGTGCCGTGCCGCGCAGTCTGCTCGACCGTGAGGTTGGTGGCCACGCCGGTGATCAGCAGCGTGTCGATGTCGTGGTCCAGCAGGTGGGCCGGGAGATCACATGCCGACAGGCCGGACAGGCGTTGGTTGTCACTGACCAGGTCGTCGTCCTGGGCGCCGATGTCGGTGGCCAGGGCGGCGCCCCAGGACTCCGGTCGGAACTGCTCCGCGGCGCCGGCGACCATGCGCATGAAGTCGGTGTTGGTGACCAACGCGCCATTGCCGACGGGGATCGTGAAGCGGGTGAAGACGACCGGCACGCCCAGGTCGCGCGCCGCATCGTGGAACGAACGGGCTCGCTCGACGACGCCGGACGCGGCGACGGGAGCGGCCAGCATGGGTCCGAACAGCCCGTCCGGGTGGATCACGTTGTGCTGCCAGTGCAGGGCCAGGACGGCGGTGTTCGCGACGTTCATGGACGGTCCTTGGTGGTCGGGGCGTCAGGTCTGGGCAGGGGTGTCGTTGGGGCAGTGTAGATTTCCTCGCATTGCGGATCCGCGGTCGGGACGTCACCGCCGCAGGCAGCTCGGCACCGACGCGAGGACATCACCCGTGACAGCCCCATCCAGCGACATGGCCATCGAGGCCACCGGACTGGTCAAGCACTTCGACGAGACCACCGCCCTGGCCGGACTCGACCTGCACGTGCCCACCGGCACCGTGCTGGGCATGCTCGGGCCCAATGGTGCGGGCAAGACGACCGCCGTGCGCATCCTGGCGACGTTGCTGCGGCCGGACGCCGGATCTGCGCGGGTCGCCGGCATCGACGTGCTGGACGAGCCCGCACGGGTGCGATCACGAATCGGGTTGACGGGCCAGTTCGCGGCTGTGGACGAGCACCTGACCGGCCACGAGAACGTCGTCATGATCGGCCGGCTTGCCGGCCTGGACAAGTCGTCGGCCCGCGAGCGCGCCGCTGACCTGCTGGCCAGGTTCGAACTGGCCGATGCCGCAGATCGCCCGGCCAGGAACTACTCCGGAGGCATGCGCCGGCGACTCGACCTGGCGGCCTCGTTGACCACGTCGCCGGAGGTCGTGTTCCTCGACGAGCCCACGACGGGCCTGGACCCGGCCAGCCGTCTGGGACTCTGGGACGTGATCAGGGAGGTGGTCGCGCATGGCACCACCGTGTTGCTGACCACGCAGTACCTGGAGGAGGCCGACGTCCTGGCCGACGAGATCCTGGTGATCGACCACGGTCGCGAGATCGCCCGCGGCACGGCCAACCAGTTGAAGGCCGACGTCGGGGGCGAGACCGTCACGGTCGAGATCGTCGACGACGCACGCATGGATGACGCCCACGCTGCCCTGGCCACGGTCACGCGGGACGAGGTCTTCGTCGACCGGGCACGATCGCGGCTGTCGTTTCCGGCCCACGGGGACAGTTCACGCCTGGCCGCCACCGTGCGGGCGCTGGACGATGCCGACATCGCGGTCGCGGACCTCGCCATGCGGCGCCCGTCACTCGACGACGTCTTCCTGTCGCTGACTGGTCGCACCGCATCCGATGCTGCTGATGGGTCCGACGATCCGCCCGGAGGGGATGCCCGCAACGATCCGAATGGCGCCACGGACACAGAATCGATCGATGCATGAGTGCGACGTCGACCACCACGGGAAGCGCGACTGCCAACGTTGCCCGTCACCACCAGGGCACCCTGCTGCGCGACACGCCCATCATCGCGCACCGCAACCTGCTGCGGGTGGTGCGCCAACCCCAGATCGCGATCTTCGTCGTGATCCAGCCGATCATGTTCGTGCTGCTGTTTCGCTACGTCTTCGGCAACGCCATCCCGATCCCGGGGTTCGACTACGTCCAGTACCTGATGCCGGGCATCATCGTCCAGACGCTGGTGTTCGGTTCGGCAGTCACCGCGATCGGGATCACCGAGGATCTCAAGGCCGGGATCATCGACCGCTTCCGAGCGCTGCCAATGGCTTCCGGTGCCGTCATGTCCGGTCGGGTGATCGCGGACATGGCGATCAACACCGTCAGCCTGGTGGTGATGGTGGCCGTGGGGTACGCCGTCGGCTTTCGAGTGACCACCTCGGTGTGGGAAGCGGCGTTGGCCGTTGCACTGCTGGCCGGGCTCGCCATGGCCTTCTCATGGATATCCGCCGTGATCGGGCTGGCCGTCAAGGAGCCGGAGGCCGCGCAGTCCGCCGGGTTCATCTGGCTGTTTCCCCTCACCTTCGTCTCGTCCGTCTTCGTTCCCACTGCAGGCATGCCGGCCCCATTGCGGTACTTCGCGGAGCACGTCAACCCGGTGACCCACGTGGCCAACGCGGCGCGGGCGCTGACCGTGGACGGCTACCTGTGCGGCACGCAGGTGTGCACCAATCCATGGCCCGAGGTGTGGTGGTCGCTCGTGTGGATCGTGGGGATCACCGCGGTGTTCCTGCCGTTGTCGATCCGGATGTGGCGCAACCTGACCTGAATCATCCCGCCCCTGTGCTGCGACACCCATGACGATCGACTCGCTGGGGGTGACGCATGGACAACGGATCTGCTCCACTCCGAGCCAGCCCCCACACGTCACACCAGTGATCGCAGCCAGTCCCATGCCCGTTGCAGCGGATTGGTTCCCGACGTCACCCGGCTGGCCTTCGGCGGAGGTGGCGCGGTCCCGTCGAGGCGTGCGAGATTGGCCACCTCGGCCGTGCGTGCGCGCGTGATGCGATACCAGGCGAAGCCGCCGGTGATGATGCTCAGGAGTATCGCCTGGATCGCGACGGCCAGGAGGTCGGGGAGGGCGAACAGGGCCACCAGTGGCGCGATCAGCCACGCCCACTTCCAGTACTTCTGCTGGTTGCGTGCGGTGAAGACGGCCAGGCGGGCGTCCTTGCGCCGTCGCATCGCCTGTCCGCGGGCAACGGCGCGCAGGATCTCGCGTCGCTGCCCGAACGTCATCTCGGACCACGCGCGCTGGTAGGTCTCCTTGTCGGGGATGCGAGCCATTGGCGACGGCGAGACCGGGGAGGTGTGCGTCCCCATGGCCAGGCATCGGCGAGCGTAGGGCGATGGAGGCAGGGCCAGCACACCCCGACGTCGCATCGAACACATGTTCGATCCATGCGCTACGCTGGCGCCATGATCCAGCAACCGCCAGCCCACCAGCCCCCTCAGCTCGAGTCGGTGTCGTCCGTCGACCTGGCGCCTCGTCAACTGCGCCTCGGGGACGACCCGTCCGCCGAACCGGTCTTCGATCGTGCCTTCCCGTCCATGCAACGCCACGAGCTCGCCCGCGGTGCCTGGGTCGACGAGGCCGTTGGGTTCGTCGCTGGGGCCGAACAGTTGTTCGCGACCGTGCTGTCGGCGGCCCAGTGGCACGTCCAGCACATGGTCATGTTCGAGGAGGTCGTGCGGTGCCCGCGGCTGGTGACGTCGTGGCACGTGGGGGAGTTGCCGACCGAGCTGGCCCTGGTGCGGTCGATGGCGGCGTCGTTGTCCCAGCGCTACCGGGTCGCCTTGACACGCGTTTCGGCCAACCTCTACCGCGACGGTCGTGATGCGGTTGCCTGGCACGGGGATCGTGGTGCCCGCGACGTCGACACGGCCACGGTGGCGATCGTCAGCCTCGGAGCAAGCCGGCCGTTCCGACTGCGGGAACGCGATGGCACGGGTCGCCTGGACCTGGCACCCAGCGCCGGTGACCTGTTGGTCATGGGTGGGACCTGCCAGCGAACCTGGCAGCATGCCGTGCCAAGGGTGCGAGCGGTCGGGCCGCGGATCAGCCTGATGTTCCGGCCCCAGACGTGGTGACCCCACGACCTGGTGCCCGCGACGGCGTGCCCGGGTGGTACACCGGTGGCCCGGGGCAGTGGCCGCACGCCGCTGCCGGATGGCAAGTTCCCCACAGTCCAAGAGGTGCCCATGAGTGTCGTGAAGATCAACGTGTTGACCGTGCCCGCCGAGCGCCGCGAGGTGCTGGAGCAGCGCTTCGGCGCCCGTGCCGGCGAGGTCGACACCACGCCGGGTTTCGAGTCGTTCCAGTTGTTGCGCCCGACCGACGACAGCGACCGCTACTTCGTCGTCACCCAGTGGGAGTCGGAGGAGGCCTTCGAAGCCTGGATGTCCTCGCGCGCCTTCCAGCGGGGCCATGGCACCCAGTCCGGCGAGTCCAGCGAGTCGCCCGAGGCGCCCGGCAACGCGGATGGGGGTGAGGCCCGGGGCAGCGACTCGGGCTCCCGACCGGCCGCCAGCGGCGCCGAACTGCTGTCCTTCGAAGTCATCCAGTCGTCGGTCGCCGCCGGCTGATCGCCTGCCCGAGCCCCCAGGGCGCCGGTGGGCGCGGTGGGCGACGACGCCTTGCCGCAGCACGACCGTGCGAGTGGTGGGAACATGTCGGGAGCGAAGCGACCGACAGGCGCAGATAGCCTTGCTGTGCCAATCTCTTGCAAGGACCGTGCACACATGCCCAGCAACCATGCCGACGCACTGGATGCCCAGCGCGCCCGGATCGACCACATTCGTGGGTATCTCGACATCGATGCCAAGCGCGCCCTGCTCGAGGACCTCGAGGGCCAGGCCGCCGACCCGACCCTGTGGGACGACCCCGAGGCTGCGCGTGAGGTCACGACCCGGCTGTCGCGCGTGCGCGACGACCTCGACCGCTACGACACCCTGAACGAGCGCATCGACGACCTCGACGTGCTCAACGAGTTGGCCATGGAGGAAGGCGACGAATCCACGGCCGGGGAGGTGGCTCGTGGGATCACGGCCGTCGCCCGGGAAGTCGATCGTCTCGAGGTCGCCACCCTGTTGTCGGGCGAGCACGACGGCAGCGACGCGATCGTGTCGATCCAGGCGGGCGAGGGCGGTGTCGATGCCATGGACTGGGCCCAGATGCTGCAACGGATGTACCTGCGCTGGGCGGGCAATCGCGGGTTCGGTGCCGAGGTGTACGAGCAGTCCTACGGCGAGGAGGCCGGCCTGAAGTCCACCACCTTCGAGGTCACGGGCTCCGACGCCTACGGCCTGCTGTCGGCCGAGCATGGCGTGCATCGACTGGTGCGCATCTCGCCCTTCGACGGCAACGCCCGGCGTCAGACCTCGTTCGCCATGGTCGACGTGGTCCCGGTGTTGCCCGACGTCGACTCCGAGGTCTCGATTCCCGACGAGGACATCCGCGTCGACGTCTACCGCTCCTCGGGCCCGGGCGGGCAGAGCGTGAACACGACGGACTCGGCCGTGCGGATCACCCACGTGCCCACGGGCATCGTCGTGTCGTGCCAGAACGAGAAGTCCCAGCACCAGAATCGTGCGGCTGCGATGCGCGTGCTGTCGGCCAAGCTGGCCGAGCTCGAACGTCAGAAGCGCCAGGACGAACTGGACGAATTGCGCGGTGGTCGCCAGAAGGTCGGATTCGGATCACAGATCCGCTCGTACGTGCTGCATCCCTACCAGATGGTCAAGGACCTGCGCACCGAGTACGAGGTCGGCAACCCCGACTCGGTGTTGGACGGCTCCGACCTGGACGAGTTCATCGAGGCCGAGCTGCGTCGACGCGCCGAGCGACGCGCCCAGGCCGAGGTCTGATCGTCGGTACCGGTCCCGCCGAGTCGGAGTTCCTTGCACCGAAGTGCAGTGTCATGGCCTGAGGACCATCGTGGAACCGTCGCGGATGAGAGCGTGTTCAGGATGTCGTCCCCACTGGCCATCCGGCCACCCGTCTCGATCCGTCGTGGTGTGCCGGCACCTACCCTCAGGGCAAGGTGTTGCACGCCTGCCGTCGATGCGGGCGGTGTTGCCACGTCGGTTCGCGGGATCAGTTCAGGTGGTCGGCGGACCTGCATCCAGGAGCTCTCATGATTTCGTTCGAGCATGTCACCAAGACCTACAAGACGGGACGATCCGACGAGGTCGTCGCGCTCAAGGACGTGACCATCGAGGTCGACCGCGGTGAGTTCGTGTTCGTGGTCGGACCGTCGGGATCCGGCAAGTCGACGTTCATGAAGCTGCTGACGCGCGAGATTCGGCCCGACCGTGGTGACATCCACGTCGCCGGCAAGGACCTCAACACCCTGCGCAGCTGGAAGTTGCCGGCCCTGCGACGTGACATCGGGTACGTGTTCCAGGACTTCAAGCTGTTGACCAACAAGTCGGTGTACGAGAACGTGGCCTTCGCCCTGGAGGTCATCGGGATGCCGGCCAGCGTCATCGACGCGCGTGTGCCCGAGGTCCTCGAGTTGGTGGACCTGACCGCCAAGGCCGATGCCAAGCCCCACGAGTTGTCCGGTGGCCAGCAGCAGCGGGTGTCCATCGCCCGGGCCTTCGTCAACCAGCCACCGATCCTGCTGTGCGACGAGCCAACCGGAAACCTGGACCCCCAGACCTCCATCGGCATCATGAAGCTGTTGGACCGGATCAATCGCACCAACACCACCGTGGTGATGGCCACCCACGACCAGCACATCGTCGACTCCATGCGCAAGCGTGTCATTGAACTGTCCCACGGTGTCGTGGTGCGTGACCAGGCCCGCGGCGTCTACGGCTACGCCAACTGAGCCCACCGGGCCGCATCGGGTTGGCGCCGGTTGTCGGCCCCACGCCGTGCACCCGCGCCGGCCACCGCTCGTACCCCACACAGGAGTCACAAGTCCATGCGTCGTTGGAGCTACATCTTCCAGGAGGCCGGCAACGGCCTGGTCCGAAACCTGTGGATGACTGTCGCGGTCGTGTTGTCCGTGACGGTCTCGCTGGCACTGTTCGGCGCCTCGGTGCTGTTGCGCCAGCAGATCGAGAAGGCGACCGACGACTGGGTCGGCAAGATCGAGGTGTCGGTCTACCTGTGTGACGACTCGAACTGCCCCGCGATCACGGAGGATCAGCAGGACCAGTTGCGCGAGGAGCTCGAGGCCAACCCGCTGGTGGACGAGGTCTTCTACGAGTCCAAGGAGGCGGCCTACGCCAACTTCCTCGAGTACTACGCCGACCTGGAGACGATGGCGCAGAACGTCGGCCCCGACACCTTGCCGGCATCCTTCCGGATCAAGTTGGTCGACCCCAATGACGCCGCCGCCCTGCGCGCGCAGTACGAGGCTCGTCCCGGAGTCGAACAGATCGTTGACCAGCAGGAGGTCATCGAACAGTTCCTGAACCTTGCCTCCACGGTGCGCTGGGCCGCGCTCGCGATCGCCGCGATCCAGATGCTCGCCGCAACCGTGCTGGTGGCCAACACGGTCCGCGTTGCCGCCGTCGCCAGGCGTGACCAGACCCAGATCATGAAGTTGGTCGGTGCCTCGAACTGGTACGTGCGGTTGCCCTTCATCCTCGAAGGCACCCTTGCGGGCCTGGCCGGCGCGGTAGTAGCGTGGGCGCTCCTCGCATTCTCCGTTCCGTATCTGCTCGACACGTTGCAAGATTCACTGCCGTTCGTGCCGTTCCTGACGAACGCGCAGGTACTGGGCGTGTGGCCGTGGCTGGTCGTCCCTGGCCTGGCCATCACCAGCATCTCCTCGACCGTTGCGCTTTGGGGCTTCCTGGATGTCTGACCGACGACAGCGGGCACGTGTGGCGACATTCGCCGCGGGTGCCATGCTGTCGTCACTGCTGGTGGCCGCCCCGGCGCTGGCACAGCAGCCGTCGGTGCCGGCATCGTCGGCGGAGATCGACCGGTTGGAGCTGGAACTCGAGGACGCCGAGTCGCAGTTGGCCGCCATCGCGGCCCGGGAGGACGACCTCGAGGTCGAGGCAGTCGAGGCGCGTTCCCGGCTGGAAGACGCCGATCGTGCCGTGGCTGCCGCCGTCGCCACCCAGGCGCAGGCCGATGCCGAGCAGGATGTCGCCGACGAGGCGGCTGCCAGGGCCGCGGTCCGGTTGCGCGAAGCCTCCGATGCCCTTGTCGATGCCGAGGACGATCTCGCCGCCACCCGTTCGCGATTGGCAGAACTGCGCGACCAGTTGCGTGACCGTGCCCGGGCTGCCTACATGCAGGGCAGTGGGTTCGGGATCGTCGAGCTGCTGTTGAACATCCAGGACTACGACGACATCAGTCGCGTCCAGTTGCTCGTCGCCGAGGTCATCGAGCACGACGACGAACTGGTCGACGAGTGGGTGGAGCTGCAGATCCTGAGTGAGGAACAGGTCGAGGAAGCGGCC
>DATFMD010000364.1:0-7622 GCA_035267125.1 Nitriliruptoraceae bacterium
CCGCTTCCTGGGCATCTCCGACGAGGTTGCCGAGGACAAGTTCGGGTTCCTGCTGCGCGGCTTCAACTACGGGGTGCCGCCCCACTGTGGCATTGCGCCCGGCATCGATCGCCTCGTGATGCTCATGGCTGGCGAGCCCAACATCCGTGAGGTCATCCCGTTCCCCAAGACCCAGTCGGGCGCCTGCCTGCTGACCGACGCGCCGGCCGCCTACGACGAGGCCAGCCTGGCCGAGCTGCGACTCAAGTCGCTGCCCGTTCCCACCAAGGACTGAGCCGCCAGGTCCGACCGTCTGCACCATGGCCCGCCACACGCGCAGCACCGGCCCAGCCACACGGAGCCACCGATGTCGCAACTGTTTGATCCGGTCACCGGTGGGCAGGCCGACGACGGTCGAGGCGGCAGCGTGCAGTCGCCTCGGACGTTGGCAGGCCAACCGCTGGCTGCGCGGATGCGGCCCACGACCTTCGACCTGTTCTTCGGGCACGAAGCGGTGGTGGGTCCCGACGCGCCCCTGCGGCGGATGCTGGCCAGTGGTCACCTGACGTCGTTGGTCCTGCACGGACCACCCGGGGTCGGCAAGACCTCGCTGGCTCGGGTGATCAGCCGCGAGGTGGACGCTGCCTGGACCGAGTTGTCCGCCGTGACGTCGGGCGTCAAGGACCTGCGGGCGGCCATGGAGGAGGGCAAGGCCCGCCAGGCCACGGTGGGGCGGCGCACGATCCTGTTCGTCGACGAGATCCACCGCTTCAACAAGGCCCAGCAGGACGCCTTGTTGCCGGGGGTCGAGGCCGGCTGGGTGACGCTGATCGGCGCCACGACCGAGAACCCCTACTTCGAACTGAACGCCCCGCTGTTGTCGCGGTGCCGCCTGATCCACCTGACCGCGGTGGACGACGACGCCATCCGGGCCGTGGTCGACCGGGCTGTCGACGACGCCCATGGACTGGGTGGTCGCGTCGAGGTCACCAGCGACGCTCGCGAACTGATCGTGCGTGGGGGCAGCGGGGACGCACGCTCTGCCCTCAACCTGCTCGAGTTGGCGGTGACGGCGCTGGACGGTGACGTGCTCGATGCCGAGGACGTGCTGGATGCCGCAGCGCACCTGCGCTATTCGCGTGGCGACGAGCACTACGACCAGATCTCGGCCTTCATCAAGTCGGTCCGGGGCTCGGATCCCGATGCCGCCATGTACTGGCTGATGCGCATGCTGGCGTCGGGGGAGGACCCGCTGTTCCTGGCCCGGCGCATGGTGATCCTGGCCTCCGAAGACGTCGGCGTGGCCGATTCCCGCCTGTTGCCCGTGGCGATGGCCGCCTACCAGGCGGTCGAGCGCGTGGGCATGCCCGAGGCCGAGTTCGCACTCAGCCATGCCACGATCGCGTTGGCGACCGCGCCCAAGTCCAACGCCGTGACACGGGCCATGGGTGCCGCGCGCAGTCTCGTCGAGTCGCACCCCAACGCCCCGGTGCCGATCCACTTGCGCGACGCCCACTCCTCGGCAGGCAAGGCGATGGGGCACGGAGAGGGATACGACTACCCCCATGCCCAACCGGGAAACTGGGTCGAGCAGGACTACCTGCCAGACGACGTCCGTGGCGTCGTGTTCGACCCCGAGGCGCACCTGAATGTGCGGTGGCCGCCGCGTTGACTGCGCGACGGCTGCAGGCAGATCTCGACACGGGCCTGTCTGGCCGGACAGCCGCATCATTGTGCGCTGGCCACCGCGTTGACGAGTACTTTCGGCGGCACGATGACGTTCGGGTCGCAGCGACAGAGCGGGGTTGTGGATGAGCGAGTCATTGCGAGTGGCCGTCGTGGGCACCGGGGAATGGTGGGGCCGGGAGCACGCGCGGGTCTTCTCGAGCCGCCCGGACGTGGAGTTGTGTGCCATCGTCGGTCGTCGGGAGGGACCGGCGCGGGCAAGGGCGGAGGAGTATTCCACCACCCCCTACTGGGACCTCGATGCCATGCTTGACGAACAGGACCCGGACCTGGTGTCGCTGTGTCTGCCGAACGAAGCCCATTTCGGCCCCACCATGCGCGTGATCGAGGCGGGATACCCACTCCTGGTCGAGAAGCCGCTCGTCTTCGATCTCGATGAAGCAGACGAGCTGCTGGAGGCCGCTGATGCGCGTGGACTGTTCTTCGCGATCAACTTCAACCATCGGTATGCACGTCCGGTGCAACTCGCTGCGGAAGCGATCGCGCGAGGCGACCTCGGGCGCATCGTGTTCGCGACGTGGCGCTTCGGGGGAGAAACCGGAACCAGCGAGGATCCATACGCCAACCTGGTGGAGACGCAGTGCCATGGGTTCGACATGCTCGAGCATCTGTGCGGGTCGATCACCTCGGTGATGGCACAGATGACCGACACACCAGGGCTCGGGCATTCGTCGCACGCGATCGCGCTCGGCTTCGACTCGGGCGCCATCGGCAGCCTGGTGGGCTCCTACGACAGTTCGTATGCCTATCCGCAGACCCACCACCTGGAGATCAACGGCACCACCGGTCGGCTCGTGGTCGAGGACACGGTTGGCCGGTTCACCCTGAGTCACGCGGGCAGTGAAACGCGGGAGGTGTGGGAAGCGGGCTACTTCAACGATGGAGACCGATCCTTCCACGCCACGTTCGACACGCATGTCGACCAGCTCCTCGATGCGTTCCGCTCCGGCAATGAACCCCCCGTCCATGCTCGCGCGGGGCGTCGGGCGCTGTCGCTCGCGCGGGCCTCGATCGCGTCGTTCGAACAAGGCAGGCGAATCGCCACCCCGCTGGACGCTCGTGACCTCCAGGCAGGGTGATCGCGCGACGCGGAGCACGACTTGCTTCGGCGAGGACTTGGCACGGATGCCGGGAACCCGGTTTGCTGTGCGTGGTGCGCCGACGCCCCGGCCGGTCGGGTGCCCGGTGCGGGGTGCTCGACGGCCCCCCCGGACCTGGCGGCGCGATGGTGTGGCCGGCCGACAGGAGCACTCCATGATCGCCCGGGACCTGCAGGCAACGCACCGTCGTCGGGATCCGCTCACCGGACGGTGGGTGGTGGTGTCACCCGGGCGCCTGGACCGGCCGTGGCAGGGAGCCCAGGAGGAACCGCCGCCGGACGCCCCGCGCCACGACGCCGACTGCTACCTGTGTCCGGGCACGACCCGCGTCACCGGCGCCGTGAATCCTGACTACGACGCCACGTGGTGGTTCACGAACGACTTCGCCGCCCTCACGCCGCCGGACGAGTCGACGACGGCGCAGGGTCGGCCCCCACACCCCGACGACGACCTGTACCGCGCCGAACCCGTCGACGGCACCTGCCGGGTGCTCGTGTTCCACCCGCGCCACGATCGCACGCTCGCGCGCTCCACGACGCCCGAGATTCGCGCGGTCGTGGACCTGTGGCGCGACCAGTACGCGGAATTGGCGGGTGCGTGGGCCAACGTCCAGGTGTTCGAGAATCGTGGATCCGCAATGGGGGCCTCCAACCCGCACCCGCATGGCCAGTTGTGGGCCACCTCGGTCGTCCCGCGCCACGTCGCGGTCGAGGACGACCACCAGCGCCGTCACCACGACAGGACCGGCCGTGTCCTGTTGCTCGACGTGCTCGAGCGCGAACTGGCCTCGGGCGATCGCGTCGTGGTGGCGGGAACGCACTTCGTGGCCATCGTGCCGTGGTGGGCGCAGTGGCCATACGAGACCATGGTCCTGCCGCGGCGCCACGTCCCGCGGATGACCGATCTCGATGACGGGGAGCGCGACGACCTGGCCGACGTGCTGCGGCAGCTGCTGGTGCGCTGCGACAACCTGTTCACGACGGACTTCCCGTACTCGATGGGATGGCACGTCGCGCCCGGGGCAGCCGGCGACGACGCCCATTGGCAGTTGCACGCCCACGTCGCCCCACCGCTGCTGCGGTCAGCGTCGGTGCGCAAGTTCATGGTCGGATTCGAGTTGTTCGGCGAGGAACAGCGGGACCTGACGCCCGAGGCCGCAGCGGCGGCCCTGCGCGACACTCCGGCCACGCACTGGCACGCCGCACGTGACGAAGCCGGCCAGCCGTGACGGGCCCCGCCGTCCCCACCGGCACGTCGGCCCCAGCGCGTGCCCGGACCCTGTGCGGCGGACGGCTCGGGGCCGTCCCCACGGTGGCGGTGCGGTCGCCCGGGCGGGTCAACCTCGTCGGGGAACACACTGACTACAACGACGGCCTGGCGATGCCCATGGCCATCGACCGCGAGCTCGCCATCGTGGCGGCACCGCGCAACGACGGTGTGGTCCGGCTGGTCTCCGAGCTCGACGACGTCGTCCACGAGGTCACGGTCGACTCGATCGCCGGTGACGACCGCTGGCCGTCGTGGACCCTGTACGTGCAGGGCGTCCTGCGCCAGGTGCCGCCTGACTGGTGGACCGGTTTCGATGCGGGCGTCGCCAGCGACGTGCCAGACGGCGCCGGGCTGTCGTCGTCGGCCGCCCTCGAGGTTGCCGTGGCCCGCATCGCCGCGGCCCTGGCCGGCGGGCAGTACGACCCACGGGCCGCGGCCGCCATGGGCGTCGTCGCGGAGAACGAGTGGGTCGGCGTCGCCACCGGTGTGCTCGACCAGTTGTCGGTGGCCTGCGGCGTGGCCGGTCATGCGCTGATGCTGGACTGCCGCGACCACTCGATCGAACCAGTGCGGTTGCCACACGACGTCGAGGTGCTGGTCCTGGACACCGGCGCCCGGCGCGAACTGGTCGAGTCGGAGTACACGGCCCGTCGCCGCGACTGCGAGGCCGCAGCCGAGGCCCTGGACGTGGAGTCCCTGCGCGAGGTGGAGGATCGATGGGGCAGCGACGACAGCGCGTGGTGGACGGCCGTGCCGGGCTGGGCGGAGCTTCCGGATCGGTTGCAGCGGCGGGTGCGCCACATCATCACGGAGAACGCGCGCGTACGCGCCGTCGGCGCGGCCTTCCGCAACGGCGACTCGGCCCGGGCTGGGGCCCTGTGGACGGCCTCCCACGTGTCCCTGCGTGACGACTACGACGTCTCCGGTCCCGAACTCGACACGATGGCCGCGATCGCGGACGACACCCCGGGCGTGCTCGGCGCGCGCATGACCGGCGGGGGCTTCGCCGGGGCGGTCGTCGCCCTGGCCCGTCGCGGCCAGGTCGACGTCGAGGCGCTGCTCGGTGCCTACCGGTCCCGCCACGACCTGCCGGCCAGTGCCCTGGTGGTCGAGGGCGTCGCAGGCACGAGTATGGTCGCGGGGAGCCGGGACCCGGCGTGAAGCGTCCCGGACCCGGACCGGACCCCGGCCGGACCCCCGACGGGATTCCCGACCGGACGCCAGGCCGGACGTCCGGCCGGACTCGGGGCGATGCGAAGGACCCACCCATGCGCGTGATGGTGACCGGCGGTGCCGGCTACATCGGCTCCACGACGGCTGCCGCCCTGCTGGCGGCCGGCCATGACGTCGTCGTGGTCGACGACCTGCGTCGCGGCCACGCCGAGCTGGTGCCCGACGGAGCCGACCTCGTCGAGGTCGACATCGCCGATGCGACCCGACTGGACCCGGTGCTTCGCGACGCCGATGCAGTCGTGCACTTCGCTGCCGCGATCGAGGCCGGTGAGTCCATGCGTTCGCCAGCTCGCTACTTCGCCGACAACACCGCTGCCACGATGCTGTTCCTCCAACAGGTCGTCGATGCCGGCATCTCCCGCTTCGTGTTCTCGTCGACCGCCGCGGTCTACGGCGCGCCGTCGGAGATCCCGTTGCGCGAGGACGCCCGGACCGAGCCGGAGAGCGTCTACGGGGCCACCAAGTTGGCGGTGGAACGGGAGCTGCGGTGGCTCGGGCGATTGGGTGTCCTGCGGTCGGTGGCGCTGCGCTACTTCAACGTGGCCGGCGCGACGGCCCATCGCGGGGAGGACCACGACCCCGAGACCCACCTGATCCCGCTCGTGCTGGCCGCGGCGGCGGGCCGCCGGGACGGCATCGCGATCTACGGAACCGACTACGACACCCCCGACGGGACCTGTGTCCGCGACTACGTCCACGTGACCGACCTGGCCGACGCCCACCTCAAGGCGTTGGCCGCGGTCGACGACCACGACCACATGGTGTGCAACCTCGGCAACGGCGCGGGCTTCAGCGTCCGGGAGGTGATCGATGCCGCCCGGCGCGTCACCGGTGTCGACTTCCCGGTGCGGATCGAGGAGCGGCGGCCGGGAGATCCGTCGGTCCTGGTGGCGTCGTCGGACCGGGCCCGACGGGAGCTGGGTTGGACACCCAACGTGACGTCGCTCGACGAGATCGTGGCCAGCGCCTGGACCTGGCACCGGGCCCGATGGTCCATCGAGGACTGAGCCCGCCGACCGGGTGGGTGCCAGTCGGGTGGGTGCCAGTCGGGTGGGCATCGTCGGCACGCACCCGGCACCATGGGGACTCGTCGCTGCGAGGATCACCCGCATGGTCGATCAGTCACTCCTTGGCCTCGCCAGGCGCCTGGGCAATCCGCTGGCCAATGCCGGCGGTCACCCCCACCCGACCGCGGTTGCGGTCCGCGATGCCCTGGACGCATACCGGGAGGGCCACCGTCGCCACCACACGACGCAGCACCTGCGCGAGATGGTGGTCGAGGTGGCGCGTCTGGAAGGCGCGGTGCCGCCGGCGGTCGCCGGAGCCATCATCTTCCACGACGTGGTGTACGACCCGGCGCGCGACGACAACGAACGGGCCTCGGCCGATCGGGCACGCGTCGACCTCGCTGGCCTCGTGGCCGAGGAACTGGTGTCGACAGTCGTGCGCCTCGTGCTGCTGACCGCCGAACACGAGGTGCACGATGACGACGCGCTCGGCGCGCTCGTCGTCGATGCTGACCTGTGGATCCTGACCAGTCCGCCGCAACGCTACGACCGCTACGTGCAGGATGTGCGCCGGGAGTACGCCCACCTCGACGAGGCGACCTGGCGGCAGGGTCGAGCCGAGGTGTTGACCCACCTGCGTGCACGCATGGACGCCCAAGGGTTCCTGGCGGGGGAGCGGTCGGACCGATCAGCACGAACGCGCCGCGCCGTGGCCAACATCGAACGTGAACTGCACACCCTGGAGGCGTGACGGCCGTTGGCGGTGCTCAGTGCCGCCGGCGCGGACGACGCAGGCCGGCAGCACGCAGGGCACGGACCAGTTCCGTGGCCGACACGACGGTGGCGCCGGCCGCGACGGCCTGGTCGAACCGCACGTCCGGCAGGTCGTAGTGGTCGCGGTGGAACGCTCGCGCCGGCAGCCCCAACTCGGCGGCGAAGGCGTGCAACTCGTCGAACGACGTGTCGCTGCACAGGTGGGACCAGCGTCGATCGTGGGCGTGCCAGATCGGCCGGTCGACGATGATCACAGGTGGTGCCCGACGTCGCCGATGCGGCTGACGGTGGGCCCGGGCGGCAGCGGCAGCCACCACGTGGGGCCGTCGCGCTGGACGAAGACCGTGTGCCATCCGGCGCTGCGCGCACCGGCGATGTCCCAGTCGTGGGCGGCGACCATGGTCAGGGCGGAGCCGTGCTCACCCACGCGCGCGGCAGCGGCGCGATAGGCCGCGGCGTCGGGCTTGAAGGTCGGCCCACCATCGACCGAGACGACCTGGTCGAACGCCTGGTC
>DATFMD010000365.1:0-4802 GCA_035267125.1 Nitriliruptoraceae bacterium
GGCCTGGAAGTTGGTCGTGTACTCGCTGAAGGCCTCGAGTCGCGAGCCCCGGGCCACGAACTCCGCGTAGCTGATGACGAAACCCAGCGAGACGTCCTTGGTGAGCGTGGCCATCTGGGCGATGATGGCCGGGATCATGCGACGCACCGCCTGCGGGAGGATGATCAGTCGCATCATCGGCCAGTACGGCAACCCGATTGCCTGGGCAGCCTCGGTCTGGCCCTTGTCAAGCGACCGGATGCCGGCACGGAAGATCTCGGACAGCACGGCCGAGTTGTACAACACCAGGGCCACGACCAGGGACCAGAAGATGCCAAGGTCGAAGCCGAGCGCACTGGCACCGAAGTAGACCATGAAGATCGTGAGCAGCAGGGGCAGGGCGCGGAAGAACTCGACGTAGCCGGTGGCCAGCGCACGGGCCCAGGCGGGGCGTGCGATTCGCGCCATCGCCAGCGCGAATCCGAAGAAGATCGACAGGGCCCCGGCAGTGACGGCGGCGCGGAACGTGTTGAGCAGACCGCCCGCCAGGAACTCCAACGTGGCGGGCGCGAACATCTCGGTCCAGCGGTCGGCCTCGAGTTGGCCCTGCTTGCCCAGCGTCCAGAGGATCCATGCCCCGATGGCGACCATCGCGGCCACGGCGATCCAGGTCCACAGGCGCACACGAGCCTTGCCCTTGGGGCCAAGCTCCTCGATCAGGACGTTTGACATCGTCGTCTCCTAGCGCTTGATCGCGTAGCGCTCTTCGAAGCCGCGGAATCCCCAACCCGCGAGCAGCAGCAGGACCAGGTAGATCGCGGCAACGACCAACAGGGAGCGCCAGGTCCCTGCGGCGTCGTTGATCATTCGGCGCGACAGCGCCGTCAGCTCGGGGGCGCTGATCGTCAACGCAACCGCGGTGTTCTTGGCGTTGGCGATGAACAGGTTGCCGATCGGCGCGATCACCGTGCGCACAGCCTGGGGGATGACGATGAGTCGCAGCAACTGCACGAACCCCAGACCGATCGCCCGACCGGCCTCGGCCTGGCCCTGTGGCACGGAGTTGATGCCGGATCGCAGTGCCTCGGACATGTAGGCCCCGGTGTACAGGCCCAACGCGACGACGGCGGTCGTGAACCCGCTGAACACCAGGTTCAGTTCACCCAGGCCGAAGAAGGCGAGGAAGAACAGCACCAGCAGCGGCGTGTTGCGGAAGATCGACACGAACACCGTGGCGAACGTGACGAGTGGTGGAATCGGGCTGACCCGGAACGACACGATGATGACGCCCACCACGATCGCGATCGCGAAGCTGAGCAGGGACATCTGCACGGTTTCCCACGTCGCCTCGAGCAGGCGAGTGCCGTACGTGTCGAAGAATTCCGACCATGACATGGGTCAACCCTTCCGATGGCCGCAGGATCGCATCCCCTGGCTCGGGGATGCGTCCCGTGATGCAGATCGTGGCGTTGGGTGGTGGCCGCGCGGCGTCCACCACCCAACTGGGTGCCACGATGACGAGTCAGCAGCCCTCGTTGTTGATTTCCGGGGGCTCGGGGGTCACGGTTGCGACCTGGCCGACGGTGCTCTCGTAGATCTCGGCCCAGGTGCCGTCGTCGTACATCTCCTGCAGGATGGTGTTGATCTCGCAGCGCAACGGCGAGTCCTGGGCGGTGCCGATGCCGTAGGGCTCATCCGTGAAGGGGTTCTCCACGAGGACGTAGTCGCCGCCTGACTCGTCGGCCAGTCCCAGCAGGATCACGTTGTCGGTCGTCACGGCGTCCGCGCGGCCCTGCCCCATGGCGTCGGCGCACTTGGAGTAGGTGTCGAACGTCGAGACGGTCGCGTCAGGCGCCATCTCCTCGAGGTTGGCCAGCGACGTGGATCCCTCGACCGTGCAGGTGTTGACGTCGGCGTTGTTCAGGTCCTCGATGCCGGCGATGCCCAACGGGTTGTCCGCGGGGACCATGATGTCCTGACCGGCCACGTAGTACGGACCAGCGAAGTCGACGATCTCGTCGCGCTCGTCGTTGATGGTGTAGGTCGCCACGACGATGTCCACGTCGCCGTTCTCGAGGAATGGCTCGCGGTTGGCCGAGACCGCCTCGCGGAAGTTGACCTCCATGCCCATCTGCTCACCGATGTGGCGTGCGATGTCGGCATCGAAACCAACGACACCGTCGGGCGTTTCGACGCCGAACAGCGGCTGGTCGAACTTCACGCCGACTTCGAGGGTGCCACCTTCGGCAGCCTCGGAACCGTCAGCCTCGGTGGCAGCCGCCTCGGAACCGGCTTCCGTGGCATCGTCACCGCCATCGTCGTCGTCGCCGCCGCACGCCGCCAGGACGAGCGAGACGGTGGCCGCCAGGGCCACGATTCGGGTTGTGCGTCGCATCTTCATCTGTGGTTCTCCTTGTTGGGCTGTGGCCTCTGTCCGCCACATTGACGTGCGTCTTGGGTCGATCAGGGATGGCTCAGTGGGTGATGATCTTGGACAGGAAGTCGCGGGCCCGCTCGGTCTTGGCATGCTGGTAGAACGATTCGGGATCATTCGTCTCGACGATCTCGCCCTGGTCCATGAACACGACTCGGTCGGCCGCCGAACGCGCAAAGCCCATCTCGTGGGTGACCACGACCATCGTGGTGCCGGTCTCGGCGAGGTCGAGCATGACCTGGAGCACCTCGTTGATCATTTCGGGGTCCAGCGCGGACGTGGGTTCGTCGAACAGCATGACCTTGGGCTCCATGGCAAGTGCCCGGGCGATGGCCACACGTTGTTGCTGCCCACCTGACAACTCGGCCGGGTACTTGTTGGCCTGGTGGCCGACCCCGACCCGCTCGAGCAGCGTGCGTGCCCGATCGTTGGCAGCATTCTTGTCCATCTTGAGGACCTTGATCGGCCCCAGCGTCACGTTCTCCAGGATGGTCTTGTGGGCGAACAGGTTGAAGGACTGGAACACCATGCCAACCTCGGCGCGCAGCTTCGCCAGGCCCTTGCCCTCCTCGGGCAGCCGTTCGCCGTCGATGCGGATCTCGCCCTCCTGGATGGGCTCGAGCCGGTTGATCGTGCGGATGAGGGTCGACTTGCCCGACCCCGAGGGCCCGATGACGACCATCACCTCACCCTCGTGGACGTCGAGATTGATGTCCTTGAGGGCGTGCAGCTCGCCGTACCACTTGTTGATGCCCTGCATCTCCACGAGCGGGCTGGTCATGCGAGCCTCCGGGGGTGAGTCATGCACCTGTTCGTGCGTGTTCGTCCAGCCTACTAGCGGGTTCGTTGCCAACACGAGAACTACGACGAAACAGCGAACAACGAGCACTCGAGCGGGTTTCAGGAGGTATCGCGCGTACTGGCGGCGGTCGCGGCCCGCAATCGCGTGCCCAGCGCAGTCCAGCGAGCTCGATCATCGGCGCGCCGCGCGGCACCATCCAGCGAGGCAGCCTGGCCGACCACGATGAGCGCGCGCGCCGCCCTGCTGACGGCCGTGTACACGAGGTTTCGTCGCAACATGGTGGCGTGGCTGCGGTCCGCGACCAGCACGACGACGGGCCATTGGCCACCCTGGGACTTGTGCACCGTGATGGCCCATGCCAGCGTGAGTTCGGCCGCACTGTCGGCGTCGAAGGTGACCGTCCGCGTGCCGATCCGCACCACCAACGACGCCTTGCCCACGTCCACCACCGTGCCGATGTCGCCGTTGGAGACGTCCAGGTCGGCGTCGTTGCGCGTGACCATGACACGGTCCCCCACCTGCATGCGAAAGGCGCTCGCCTGGCCGCGGTCCGGATTGAGGCGGGCCTTGAGGGCAGCATTGAGGGCGTCGACGCCGCATGGCCCGCGGTACATCGGCGCGACCACCTGGATGTCGTCGACATCGACGTCGAAGTAGGCAGGGGCGCGCTCGGCCACGGCCTCCACGACGCGCGCCGCGACGACCTCGCGACGGGCCTCCTCAGCCATGAACACGTCGCCGTCGACGCCCTTGACTGGACCGACCGCCCCGCTGTTGATCTCACGCGACAACATCACGATCCGCGACCCGGCCGCCTGACGGTGGATCTCGTCGAGGTGGACGACCGGCACGACGTCGCTGGCCACGATGTCGGCCAGGACGTCACCCGAACCCACCGACGGCAACTGGTCCGGATCGCCCACCAGCACCAGGTGGGAGCCGGGCAGCAACGCCACCACCAGCGATCGCATCAGCGCCGTGTCGCACATCGACACCTCGTCGACCACCACCAGGTCATGGCCCAGGGGGTCGTCGGCGTCGCGACCGAAGACGAACCCGCCGCCCGGCATCGGGCGCGCGGCCAACAGCCGGTGGATCGTGGTGGCGCTGCTGCCCACCAACTCCTCCAGGCGCTTGGCGGCGCGCCCCGTGGGCGCGCACAGGGCGACATCGGCACCCAGGTCCTCGGCGGCCGCGACGACCTCGGCGACCGTCCTGGTCTTGCCGGTGCCGGGGCCCCCGGTCAGGACCGACACGGGATGCGCCATCGCGGTCTCGACGGCCAGCCGCTGCCCGCTGGTCAGTTCCTCGGCCATCTGCGGTGACGTGCCATCGGCAAGCTCCACCAGGCACCCCGGTGCCGTGGCCAGGGCTGCCAGCCCCTCGGCCAGGGCGCGCTCGGCACGCAATGCCGCCGGCGTCGACACGACCGGCACAGGCGTGGGTCCGTCCCGGGACAGCACGACGACGTCGGCGGCCAGCATGCCGTTGTCGATGGCACGATCGACCCCGGCAGCGGCGGCCACGGCATCAACCCCGAGGATGCCGGCCGTCAACTGGATGGCGCGGGTGCGCGGCAGCAACTGG
>DATFMD010000366.1:0-2238 GCA_035267125.1 Nitriliruptoraceae bacterium
ATCCCGACCCGAGGTGACAGATGCGCGCAGTCGTGACTGGTTGTGCCGGATTCATCGGCAGCACGCTCGTGGAGCGGTTGCTGGCCGACGGCGCGGACGTGGTCGGCGTCGACGACTTCAGCGACTACTACTCGGTGGCACGCAAGCGCGCCAACATGGCCGCCGCGCGCGACCACGACCGGTTCCACCTGGTCGAAGCCGACCTGGCCGAGGACGACCTGGCCAGCGTGGTGGACGGGGCCGACGTGGTCTTCCACCAGGCCGGTCAACCGGGTGTGCGCGCGTCGTGGGACCAGTTCACCACCTACGTCCACGACAACCTCACCGCGACCCAGCGACTGCTCGACGCGTGCCTGGGCGCCGACGTCGCCCGCGTCGTGTACGCGTCCAGTTCGTCGATCTACGGCGATGCCGAGGACTTCCCCACGCTCGAGACGGCGGTGCCGGCTCCGCGCAGTCCCTACGGCGTCACCAAGTTGGCGGCCGAACACCTGTGTGGCCTGTACGCCGCGAACTTCGGGCTCAGCACGGTGTCGCTGCGCTACTTCACGGTGTTCGGACCGCGCCAGCGTCCCGACATGGCGATGCATCGACTGATCGCCGCGGCGCTCGACGGAACCCCCTTCCCGCTGTTCGGGGACGGCAGCCAGGTCCGGGACTTCACCTTCGTCGACGACATCGTCGAGGCCAACCTGCTGGCGGCGGCCAGCACCACGGTCGAACCCGGCACCGTCATGAACATCTCCGGTGGCGGCTCCTGTTCGCTGGCGTGGGTCATCGAGACCGTCGAGGAACTGGTCGGCGCCCCCATCCACCTGGATCGCCGGCCGTCCCACACCGGCGACGTGCAGCGCACGGGCGGGTCGACCGAGCGAGCCGCCGAGGTCCTGGGATGGCAGCCTGCAGTCGACGTCGCCGCCGGCCTGGAACGCCAGGTCGCCTGGCAGCGCGCGTTGCACCAGCCCATGCAGGGGGCCGTCCTGTCGCTGCCTCGCCGGCCAGCGTCGACCAGGCAGCGGGTGCAGCGGGCCGGTTGAGGGCGCTTGCACGCTGGTGACGGCCGTGGATCGCTGGCGTGAGGGCCGCGGCGTCCACATCGGTGATGTCGACAGGTCCGGTCACGTGGCGGCGGAGGTGGTCGTGATGATCGAGACTGCCACCAGGATCGAGATCTCCGCCACCTGCTCGATCGCGCCCAGCACGTCACCGTTGATGCCGCCGACCTTGCGCACGGCCAGGGCGGTCACGGCCCCGGCTGCCGCGGCCGCGACGGCGACGAAGGCTGCCACCGTCCACACCGGCATCCCCGCCCACGTCGTTGCTGCCACGGTCACCGCGATGCCGGCAACGGCCCCCACCAGCACGGGCAACGTTCGGACCTCGCGGGCATGGCCTGCCCCCAGCCCTGCCTCGCCGGCGACCGGAGCCACCAGCATCGTCACGATGGCGGCGGCCCGCCCCATGGTGTGGGCGGCGACCAGGCCGGCGAAGGCCGTCGCGGGCGCCAGCGCGGCCACGGCGACGACCCGGAGCACGATCGACGACGCCAGCGCCGCCACGCCGTAGGTGCCGTGGCGCGGGTCCTTGAGGATCTGCAGGCGCTGCTCGGGTGTCCATCCGCCTCCGAAGGCGTCAGCGATGTCGGCGAGGCCGTCCTCGTGGAACGCGCCCGTCACCAGCAGTCCGACCACCACCGCGACCGCTGCCGCCACCGCCATGGTCGTGACCTGGCCCAGCCCCCATGCGACCGCGCCGGTCAGTGCCCCCAGCAGCGCGCCCACCAGCGGGAACCACGGCACCAGCCGGACGTGGGGGACCGGCGCACGGAGTTGGACGGGGACCCGCGTGAGGAACTGGACCGCGCCAAGGAAACCCGTCCCGGGTGCCGCATCATCGACATTCGTTCGAGGGGCGGCCGGTCCGGGGGCATCCGCGCCGAGCCCGTTCGATCCGGAAGCGTCCGCTCCTGGGGCGTCCGCTCCGGGGGCGTCGGTGGTCATTGCGCGAACCACTCGGTGAAGGTCGGCACGTCGGTCACGGCGCGGCAGGCCATGGCGATCAGCGGAACCGCGGCCATCGCGCCACTGCCCTCGCCCAGGCGCAGGTCCAGGTCCAGCAGCGGGTCGGCCTGCACCGACGACCCCGCGAGTCCCGACAGGGCGTCCAGCAGGCGGCGGTGGCCGGGTTCTGCCGAAACGTGACCGGCGATGCAGTGGTCCAGCGCGGTCGGTTCGACCA
>DATFMD010000367.1:0-24243 GCA_035267125.1 Nitriliruptoraceae bacterium
TCGACGGCCGCCAACTTGTCCGACCAGCCGGCGATGTTGACCCATCGGTCGATGGCGCCGTCGACTTCGGTCTGCGCCGGACGGGCGGCCATGCCGGTCGCCGCGCGGACCTCGGCAACGAACTGGTCGCGACGCCCTTCGAGCATCTCGGCAGCCCGGTACAGGATCTGGCCACGGTTGTAGGCGGTGGCCCCTGCCCAGCCGCCGAAGGCTGCGCGGGCAGCCACCACCGCGTCGCGGGCGTCCTTGCGCGAAGCCACGCTGACATTGGCGATGAAGTCGCCGTCAGGTGTCGTCGCCGGCACGGTGCGCCCCGACTCGGAACGAGGGAAGGCGCCACCGATCCACAGCTTGTAGGTCTTGCGAACGTCGAGTCGTGCCATGGTGTGTCGGTCCTTGTCTCGTCGCCCGGGGCGGGCGTGGCGTCGTTCCTCGAACACGATGCAGAATCCTGGGTGCTCGTTCTGCGCCGTGGGGTTGGATTGGTCGGGCGGAGTCAGGCAGCCGGCTTGAGGTAGGCGGACAGGCCATGCCGACCGCCTTCGCGGCCGTAGCCGGACTCCTTGTAGCCCCCGAATGGCGACGTCGGGTCGAAGCGGTTGAAGGTGTTGGCCCACACGACCCCGGCGCGCAGTCGTGCCGCCATCTCGAGGATGCGCGAGCCCTTCTCGGTCCACACGCCGGCAGACAGGCCATAGGGCGTGTTGTTGGCCTTGGCGACGGCTTCGTCGGGGGTGCGGAACGTCAACACGCTGAGCACGGGTCCGAAGATCTCCTCGCGCGCGATCGTGTGGCTTGGCTCCACCTCGGTGAACACGGTCGGGCGGAACCAGAAGCCATTGGTGGGAATGGCGCACTCCAGTTCCCACCTGCGTGCGCCCTCTGCCTCACCCGTGGCACTGAGCTGCGTGATGCGGTCGAGTTGGGCGGCCGAGTTGACGGCCCCGATGTCGGTGTTCTTGTCCAACGGGTCGCCCAGGCGCAGCGTGGAGAGGCGATCGGTCAGGCGGTCCACGACCTCGTCATGGACGTTCTCCTGCACCAGCAGGCGGGAGCCGGCGCAGCACACGTGGCCCTGGTTGAAGAAGATGCCGTTGACGATGCCGTCCACGGCCTGGTCCATCGCCGCGTCGTCGAAGACGATGTTGGCGGCCTTGCCGCCCAGTTCCAGCGTGACCCGCTTGTCGCTGCCCGCCACCTGGCGAGCGATGGCCTTGCCCACACCGGTGGAACCGGTGAATGCCACCTTGTCGACGTCCGGGTGCGCGACCAGCGCAGCGCCCGTGTCGCCGGCACCGGTCACGATGTTGACCACGCCCGGGGGCAGGTCGGCCTGCCGGCACACGTCGGCGAACAGCAGTGCCGTCAACGGCGTGGTCTCGGCGGGCTTGAGGACGACCGTGTTGCCACAGGCCAGCGCCGGGGCAACCTTCCACGCCAGCATCAACAGGGGAAAGTTCCACGGGATGACCTGTGCGGCAACGCCCAGGGGCCGAGGATCGGGACCCAGCCCCGCCCAGTCCAGTTTGTCGGCCCACCCGGCGTGGTAGAAGAAGTGCGCCGCCGCAGTCGGCACGTCGACGTCGCGCGACTCCTTGATGGGCTTGCCGTTGTCGAGGCTTTCGAGCACGGCGAACTCGCGTGCCCGTTCCTGGATGATGCGGGCGATGCGGTACAGGTAGCCGCCGCGTGTGGACGGGGTCAGGCGTGACCACGAGTTGAAGGCCGTCCGGGCCGCGGAGACGGCCCGATCGACGTCGGCCGGGCCGGCGACGGTGTAGTGGGCCAATTCCTCCTCGGTGGCGGGATTGAGCGTGGCGGTCTCGCTGCCGTCGATCGTGTCGACCCAGTCACCGTCGATGAACAGCCCGTAGGAGGAGGCGATGTCCACGACGTCGATCGCCTGTGGGGCTGGCGCATACTCCCACGTGGGGGACACGAGGTCGACGGGGGTCGTGGCGACGTCGGAGGGTGCCATGGGGCGGGTCCTGTTCGTTCATGGAGAAGAGCGGAGGGTGCGTGGGCGCCGGCCGGAATGTCGGCCGACGGGGGCGGCGCTAGGCAATCGGGACATAGGTCGTCGAGTGGTACCGGCCGGTGCGCTGGGTCGTGCGCTGCAACAGCAGGTCGTCCAGCAGGCTCGAGGCGCCGAAGCGGAACAGTGCCGGATCGAGCCACGCGGGGCCCGCGATCTCGTTGACCAGGACGAGGTAGCGAAGGGCGTCCTTGGTGGTGCGGATGCCACCGGCCGCCTTGACGCCGCGTCGATGTCCCGTGAGCCGTTCGAAGTCGCGCACGGCCTGCAGCATCACCGCCGCGAACGGTCGCGTGGATGCAGGCTTGATCTTGCCGGTCGAGGTCTTGATCACGTCGCCGCCGGCTGCAAGCGCCAACCACGACGCCCGGCGGACGTTGTCGTAGGTGCCCAGTTCCCCGGTCTCGATGATCACCTTCAACTTGGCCGTGTCGCCACAGGCCTGTTTCGCCGCAACGATCTCCTCGAACACCGTGCCGTAGTCGCCCATCAGGAAGGCGCCACGGTCGATCACCATGTCCACCTCGCTGGCTCCCGCATCCACTGCAAGGCGGGTGTCCGCCAGCTTCACCTCCATGCTGGATCGACCTGCGGGGAAGGCAGTGGCCACCGCGGCCACCACGACGCTGGACCCTTCCAGGGCAGCCACTGCGGGCGCAACCAGGTCCGGGTAGACACAGACGGCAGCCGCCGACGGACAGGAGGCATCGAGCGGGTCGGGTCGAATCGCCTTGGCCGCCAACGCCTGCACCTTGCCCAGGGTGTCATTGCCCTCGAGCGTGGTGAGGTCGACCATGCTGATGGCAAGGTCGATGCCTGCGAGCTTGGTGTCCTTCTTGAGCGAGCGAGTGGCCAACGAGGCGACTCTCGCTTCCAGTCCGACCTTGTCCACACCGCGCAACCCGTGCAGGAATTGCCGCAGGGCGGCCTCGTTGGCGGTTGCCTCGGCAAGCTCCGGCGGAGCGGAAGGCACGGTCAGGGTCATCGTCGACTCCTCACGAAGAACGCCCGGACGGGCAGTGCAACCCTACCAACTGGGCCACCTGTGGCAGCCTGGACCATCGGTCGACTTCACGGGGCGCGTCGGGGACTGGACGCGTCGCATCGGTAGCCTGAGGGTTCGACATTCGTGCCCGCCAGCCAGGCGGGTACTCATGCATCACACCAGGAACCCACCGTGACCGACACCTCCGATCCCACCACCGCCCCGCAGGCCGACGACGCGGGTGCCGCCCCGGATGCAGGGGGCCCCTCGAACACCACCGAGTTGGCGACCATCGTGGAGCTGTGCAAGCGTCGCGGGATCATCTTCCCGACGGCCGAGATCTACGGGGGCGTGCGGTCGACCTGGGACTACGGCCCGCTGGGCGTCGAGCTGAAGGAGAACGTCAAGCGGCAGTGGTGGCGCACGATCGTGCAGTTGCGCGACGAGGTCGTGGGCATGGAACAGGCCATTCTCGGGCCGTCGGAGGTGTGGGATGCGCCGGGTCACCTCGCCAACTTCTCCGACCCTCTGGTCGAGTGTGCCAACTGCCACCATCGCTTTCGCGAAGACCACCTTCGCGAGCAGCAACTGGGCGACGAGACGGCCGAGGGGACGCTGGACTGTCCGAACTGCGGCGAGCAGCGCTTCGGCGACGCCCGCAACTTCAACCTCATGTTCAAGACCCACTCGGGCCCGCTGGCAGACGACAACTCGGTGGTGTGGCTGCGACCCGAGACCGCCCAGGGCATGTTCGTCAACTTCGCGACGATCCAGCGTGCCAGCCGCAAGAAGCCGCCCTTCGGGATCGCACAGCAGGGCAAGTCGTTCCGCAACGAGATCACCCCCGGAAACTTCATCTTCCGCACGCGGGAGTTCGAACAGATGGAGTTGGAGTACTTCGTCGAGCCGGGCACCGACGAGGAGTGGCACCAGTACTGGATCGACGCTCGCATGGCCTGGTACGTCGACCTCGGGATCCGTCCCGAGAACCTGCGCATCCGCGAGCACGGTGACGACGAACTGTCCCACTACGCCAAGCGCACCGTGGACGTGGAGTACTACTTCGCCGACTCGTCGCTGGGGTGGAACGAACTCGAGGGCATCGCCAATCGCGGGGACTTCGACCTGTCGGCCCACAGCGAGGCATCCGGCAACGACCTGTCGTACTACGACCAGGCCAACGAGCGCCGCTTCACGCCCTCCGTGATCGAACCGGCGGCAGGTGCGACCCGTGCGACCCTGGCGTTCCTCATCGATGCCTTCACCGTCGAACAGGTGCCCGACGCCAAGGGCAACCTGCAGGAGCGCACCGTCCTGAAGTTGGACCCGCGTCTGGCCCCCTACAAGGTGGCGGTGTTGCCGTTGTCCAAGAAGGACGAACTGCGCCCGACCGCTCGCGAGGTCTTCGACCTGCTGAAGGTGGAGTGGCTGGCCGACTACGACGAGACCCAGTCGATCGGGCGGCGCTATCGGCGTCACGACGAGATCGGGACGCCGTACTGCGTCACGGTGGACTTCGACACGATCGACGACCACGCCGTGACCGTGCGCAACCGCGACACGATGGAGCAGGATCGGGTCGCCATCGACGACCTCGTGGCGTACCTCACGGCACGCCTGCCGCGATGACGCGCGCCTCGCTTCGCTCGGCGCGTTGGAGTTGTTCGCTGCGCTCACAACGTCCAGCGGCTCCCGACGCCTCGCTGCGCACGTCGCTGCGCTCCGTGCATTTGAGTTGTTCGCTGCGCTCACAACGTCCAGCGATGCGCGCGTCGACTCGCTCGCGACGTTCATGGTGAGCCGCGACGGCGGCTTCGCCGATGTCAGTGGCCTGGCGGCCCTACGGGTGGCGCCACCAACGGCGCCGCCGGTGGGGACTGCGATCGTGCCGGGGTCGAAGTCCCTGACAAATCGTGCCGCGTTGCTCGCGGCGCTCGCATCCGGCACGTCGAGGGTGACCGGGGCGCTCGACGCCGACGACACGCGCTTGATGATCGCGGCGCTGCGACGGTGTGGCGTGACAGTGTCGAAGCGCGACGACGCCACCACCCTGCTCGTGACCGGCGTCGGTGGGGCGCTGCCGGCCGTCGACACGCCCGATGTCCCCATCGACGTCGGTGCATCGGGGACCGTGTCCCGATTCCTCGGTGCGGTGCTGGCGGCCTCGTCGGGGGTGCGCGCCGGCATGGACGGCACCGCGAGGATGCGTGAGCGGCCACTGGGTCAACTGTTCGCCGCACTCGAGGACCAGGGTGCCAGGATCATGTCGCTCGGCACACCAGGCAACCTCCCTGCCACGATCGTGGGTGCACGGCTGTCGGGCGGCGACGTCGTCCTGGACGCGCCGGCCTCCTCGCAGATCGTCTCGGGACTCGTGCTTGCCGCACTGCTGGCCGGCGCGCCGACCCGGATCAGGCTGGTGGCGGGAACTCCGGCGCGGCCCTACGTCGACATGACGCTGGCCACGGTCGCGGGCTTCGGCGGTCACGCCGAGTGGGTCGACGATGCCACCATCGAGGTCGTCCCGCGCCCCTTGACCGCGCGGACGTGGCGGGTGGAACCGGATGCCTCTGCGGCGACGTACGCGTGGGCGCTGGCCGCCCTGCACCACGGTGACCTGGTCGTGCGTGACCTCGGACCCGGCTCGTTGCAGGGCGACGTTGCCTTCGTCGACGTGCTGGACCGCATGGGAGCTCACGTCGACGTGCGCACCGACGCGGTCCGTGTCCGGGGAACCGGGACCCTGCGGGGCGTGGACGTCGACATGACCGCGTTCCCCGATCCCGGCCTGACGCTGGCCGCGCTGGCGCTGCATGCCGACGGGCCGACCCGCATCCGGGGCGTCGAGGTGCACCGCCACCACGAGACCGATCGCATCGCCGCAGCCGCCACCGAACTGCGCAAGTTGGGCGCCACCGTGGTCGAACACGACGATGGCCTGGACATCCAACCGCCCGAGCACGTTGCCGCCGGAGTGGCGATCGACACCTACGACGACCACCGCATGGCGATGGCGTTCGCCCTGGCCGGCGATGTGACGATCAACGACCCCGCCTGCGTGGCCAAGACCTGGCCGGGCTACTTCGGGTTCCTGCATGGCTTCGGGATGGTCTCGGCCGACGACTGACGGTCATCGTGTCGGCATCGAGGCGTGGCCGCAGCGGGATCGGCATCCACGACGGTTAGCCTGCACCGACGTGCCCTGTGCAGCCGGCCCGGAGACCTGTCATGTCCGCAACACTGCCCTACGGCACGTGGCCGTCGTCCATCACGGGTGCCGAACTGGCGGCGGCTGGGGACCACTTCGACGACCTCGCAACAACCCCGTCCGAGGTCGTGTTCACCCGCACCGATCCGGACACGGGAGGCATGGCCCTGCACCGATGGACACCGACCGCGGGGCTCGAGGCCCTGGCGATCGGTGTCGACGTGCGCAGCCGCGTCCACGAGTACGGGGGTGGCGCGATCATGGTCGGGCACGACACGATCGTGGTGGTCGACCATCCCGAACAGCGCCTGTGGCGTGTCGATGGCGAGGACGTCGAGGCCATCACGCCGCCGACGGATGCCCGAGTGCGGTTCGCCGCCGGCGTGTTCGCCGACAGCGACACGCTCGTCGTGGTGCGCGAGACCCATGATCGTTCCGGCACCGCTGTCGGCGTGGTCAACGAACTGGTCGCCGTCGACCTGCGCGACGGCAGCCAGGCAGTGCTCGTGGACGACCACGACTTCGTCGGCGACCCGGCGGTGGGGCCGGATGGCTGGATCGCGTGGTCCACGTGGGACCATCCCCACATGCCCTGGGACCAAGCCGACCTGTGGGTGGGGCGGGTCTCGGGATCGGGCGCGGACGCGATCCTGGGGGTCGTCGGCCACGTCGACGGCGGCGACGGCGTGAGCATGGCGGACTGGACGTGGGAGGGCGACCAGCTGTGGCATGCCGCCGACGGCACCGGGTACTGGGAACTGCATCGGACCGACGTCGTCGATGGGCGTTCGTCGCAGCAGGTCACCGCGGCTGGCATCGACCTGGGGTTCCCACGTTGGCAGCACGGGGTCCACAGCCTCGCGGCGGTGGGTGACACCGTCGTGTCCGCCGGTGTCAGTGCCGGGCATGCGCGACTCGGTCGCCTGGTCGACTCGACGTGGCGCCCCACGACAGGCGATGACGTGGTCGTTCGCCACGTGGCCTCGATGGGCGACCACGTCGTCACCGAGGAACGCGAACATGACGGTACGCAGGCCATCAGGCGTCGTCGTGTCGACGGCACGCTCGTCGACGAGATCGACGTGATCCCGTCGCTGCTGACCCGGCCCGGCGACGTGCCCACGATCGAACCCGTCACCGTCGCCGTCGACGGCGACAGCACGCATGCCTTCCTCCATCTGCCGTCCAATGCCGATGCCCGGGGGCCAGCCGATGCTGCGCCACCACTGCTGGTCTTCGTCCACGGCGGACCCACGTCGAACGTCTCGCCGGTGACCGACTCCGGCATCGCGTTCTGGACGACGCGGGGATTCGCCGTGGCGAACCTGAACTACCGCGGTTCGACCGGCTTCGGACGTGACTACCGCCGCCTGATGCGCGGTCGCTGGGGAGAGATCGAGGTGGACGACGCGATTGCCCTGGCGACCCAACTGGCCGCGGATGGTGTGGTGGATGGTCGGCGCATGGCCATCCGGGGCGGCAGTGCGGGTGGGTTCACGGCACTGGCCGCGGTCACCCGGCCCGAGCACCCCTTCGCGTGTGCGACGTCCTTCTTCGGTGTCAGCGATCTCGCTGCGCTGGCCGAACACACGCACAAGTTCGAGTCTCGCTACCTCGACTCGATGGTCGGGCGGTTGCCCGAGGAACAAGCCGTGTACACCCAGCGGTCACCGCTGACCAACGTCGACAACCTGGCGGTGCCCCTGCTGGTGCTGCAGGGACTCGACGATCGAGTGGTGCCGCCGGAGCAGGCCCGGGCCATGGTGGATGCCGCTGCAGCCCGTGGGGTGCCGCATGCCCACATCGAGTTCGAGGGCGAGGGCCACGGATTCCGCAAGCCCGAGAACATCACCACCTGGCTGCAGTCCGAACTGGCCTTCTACGGGGAGGTCATGGGCTTCGAACCCGCCGGGGAACTGCCACGCGTACTGGGGGGCAGGTGACGGGGCCGGCCTGACGGGGCCGGCTTGACGGGGCCGGCTTGACGGGGCCCAGCTTGGCCGGGCCGCTCGCCAACCTGGCTGGGGGTGGGTCAGGAGTCCATCGGCACCCGCGCGGGTGCAGCCGTCAGGGCCTGCAGCATCAGCGTGATGTTGGGTTCCTCGGCGCAGCAGCTGACCTCGGCGATGACGTCGCGGGGCAACACGACCCGCATGTCACCGATCGTGTGGGCCATGCCACACACCATCAGTGCCGCGCAGCGTGGATCCGTGCCCTCGTGGATTTCCCCCGCATCGATCCAGCGCTGCATCCACGCAGTGACCTCGAGAATGGGCAGGTGCGGACCCAGGCCGGTACGGCGAGCGACGTCGTGGAAGTCGTCTGCCAGGACGCGGTCGGTGATCAGCAGTGATCGCAGCGGCACGGCAGCGGCATAGAAGGCGACGGCAGCGGTGAACAGATCCCGCAACTGGTCGGCGAAGGGCGCGTCGTCTGGCTCCATGGCATCGCGAAAGTCCTGCAGTTCGGCGAGTCCGTCAACTGCGGCCGCCACGACATGCGCGTTGGCAGTGCGTTCCATGTCATGTCCGACCGAATCGGGGCGGGCAGGGCGCAAACACCAAGCCCCCATGCTACGTCATCGACCGTGGCCCGGACACGGACGATAGTCCCGAATCTGTCCGATTCCCTCGACTGTCAAACCGGGCTCACACGGCGGCGAACCAGCCCATGGCACCGGCATCGGCCATGTGGTGCTGGTGCGGATGGAACATGTATCGCCCGCGCTCCGGCAGGCGGAACTCCAGCATGGCGCGTTCCCCCTGGCCCATCGTCACGGTGTCGGTGTGCTCGTCGGGGCTGGTCGACGTGCCGGTGCGGTGGACGTCGAAGGTCTGGGCATGCAGGTGGAACGATGCGACGGCCTCGTACTCGACCATGTTGAGGACGTACACGCGAACCAACTCGCCCACGGGCACCGTGATGGGGTGACGGGTGTAGAACCCACCGATGCCGTTGTAGGTGTACAGCTCGTTGACGCCGTCACCGTCGAGGTCCCAACCCGAAAGCATGAGCACCACTTCGTGGGCGGGTTCACGGGGAGTTGGAGGGTCGACGATGAGCGTGCCGTACAACCCCATCGCGATGTGCTGGGCCAGTGGTGGGGTGTGGCAGTGGTAGGGATGCACACCGGCCGGACCCGCCTCGATCTCGTAGGTGAACGAGTCGCCCGGGGGGATCGGTTCCCAGCCATCCATCTGGGGAGAGTGGCGACCGTGGAGGTGGAGGTTGTGGTCATGCGCGGTGCGGTTTCTGACGGTGACGCGGAGCAGGTCGCCCTCGGTCGCTCTCAGGGTGGGTCCCGGTGCCGTGCCGTCGTAGGTCCACTGGTCCACGACCACGCCCTCGGCGATGGCCGTGGAGGTCTCGACGACGTCGAACTCGTGTCGTCGGGCAGCTGCGATGTTCGCGGGCGGATGGGTGAGAGCGTCCAGGGCCGTGCTCGCCATCCCCACGGGCGGCTGGATGCCGTGGCCGTAGGCGGCCGAAGCTGCCGTGGTGGGCGTGCCCCCCAGCCAGGCGCCTGGTGTCCCGCCGGGTGCGGCGGCGTCGTAGATGCGGGGACCGGGCAGGGTCAGGCCGTGGTCGCCGTGCGCGCCGGTCTGGCCAACCGTGCCTGCGGCGACGCCGCCGATGGAGGTGGTGGCGGCCGTTCGGCCGGCGACGCTCCCGCCCAGCAGCGCCACGGCTCCGAATCCCGCACCCCGGAGGAAGCGGCGCCGCGTGGAACCGCCGGCTGCATCGTCGTCGCCCCCCGTGCCGGTGTCGTCCCCGGCGCGCTCGGACGGCACGTCATCGACGGCGGACGATTCGCCGGGTGGGATGGCGTCGGAGTCGGCGGCCATCAGACGACCCCGGTGGTGAATGCCGCGATGCCGGCGATCAGCAGGTAGGCGGTCAACCCACCGCCGACCAGGGTCCAGCGCACGTGGGCCGGGATGGACGACCGCCCGAGGACGTAGTAGATGACGGGTCCGACGAACGGGACGAGCAGGACCACGGCCAGCCATCCCACGGTTGCGGCCCTGGACAGGTCCTCGCGGCGGGCGAGGTCCCAGGCGGCCAGGCCCATCCAGGTGGCGTAGAGGGCGAATGGGAGGAACCAGGCATAGATGCCGAAGAAGACCGAGAACGCGCTGCCGACGAGGGGGATGCCTGCCATGGTTGGAACCTTCGTTCGGTTGATCTCGAGATCGTCGGGAAGGGTGGGCGTGGAGATTGCCGCGACGTCGAGGTCGTGGCTGGCCATGACGTCGACTGCCGGGACCGCCGGGGCCCGCAGCGCATCGGGCATGTCGGGTTGTGCGTCGGCCCCGGGGGAGGGCGCCGTCATCCAGGCATCTGCGAGCCTGTCGGCGGCCTCGTTCGCCTCGCTGACCGGGCCCAGCGACACGCTCAGGGGCCCGAGGTTGTAGCCCATGAACAGCTGCGGACCCGAGCACCCCTGGAACACCTGCAGGCCCGGCGCGATCGTCGACTCCACGTCGTTGCCACTGAAGCAGTTGCCGGGCATGGCCACGCCCGACAGGGTCAGGTCGGCCATGCCCGATCCACGCACCACGTTGTCGCGGATCTCGTTGCCCCCCGACATCCAGAAGTTGCGCGACAGGTTCGGCGTGATGAAGATGCCGGACCGTTCCTGGTTGACGACCAGGTTGCGTTCGATGCGGGAGTCGTTGCCGCCCGCGACGACGATGCCCGTGTTGCGCGCGCCCCATGCGGCGGGCAGCGCCGGCGCGTCCAGGTTGTTGTTGTCGTGCACGAGGTTGCCGACGATCGTCACGCGCTCGACGGGCGGCAGCAGTTCGCTGTCAAGCGTGTTGGGAACGATCCCGGCGATGTTGTCGCGCCAGGTCGAGTTCACGATGGTGACGTCAGAGGAATTGGTGCCCGAGTAGCCGAGTCCGTTCCATTCGGCGACGACGTTGTCGATGATGCCGTTGCAGGGATCACACTGGCCGATGTAGAAGCCGGCATCGGGAGAGCCGGCGGCATAGGAGTGCTCGAACAGGCCGTCGGTGGCATCGAAGGCGTAGATGCCGTAGACGCCGTTGTTGAGCGCGGTGATCCAACTGGCCCGATACCCCTCGAGTGCGTTGAAGAACAGCCCGTTGACGGTTGCGTTGCGTACCGTGAGGTTCTCGACCGCGACGCCGTTGGCGGCGACCACGTTGATGGCGTTTGGTCGCGTGAACTCGCCATCGACGATCACGTCATGACGGTCGGTGCCGCGAATGGTGATCGACGGGGTCGTGACGTCGACCTGCTCGCGATACACCCCGGGCTGGACCAGGACGAGGTCGCCCGGGTCGGCGGCGTCCACGGCGTTCTGGATGGTCGGGTGGTCCTCGGGGACGTTGCGTGTCGTGCCGCTGGGCTCGGTGACGGCTCCGTCGTCGGTCTGCGCCTCGTCGCCGGCCGTGCCGGCGTCACCCACGACCAGGGTGCCCACCATGCCCTGCCACGTGCCCTCGTCGTCCTGGGTGGCGTGGAAGGTGCAGTAGAACTCGTAGGTTCCGGGTGTGTCCACGGCAAGGGAGGTGGACTCGGCAGGTTGCATGGCCAGTTCGCCGAACGAGTCCTCGGTGGAGAACGACCCATCGGCGGCGACCGCGTTGTGCACCGTGGCGCCGTCGTTGCGGAACACGACTTCCTCGCCCGGTTCGACCTCGGTGACCACCGGCGCGAAGGAGTTGTCCAGCATCGCGATCGTCGTGGCGTCGTCGCCGCTGTCGCCGCCACCGCAGCCGGCGATGGCTGCCACGGCGACGGCACCGAGCACGACACCCAGGAGTCGCACGACTCGACGCGGTGCCGGGCGATCGGGTGCCGGCAGGGCGGTCACCACTGGTTGGGATGGGGATCGTGGCCATCCGGGCGAGCCCGGCTCGGTCCGCCATTGGGCCCCTGGCGTCCGACCAGGACATGGACGTCGGCCTCCAGGCGATGCACGCGGGCCAGCAGTGTCGTGACACCGTCGAGCAGGAAGGCCGCAATCATCAACAGGGCCCCCACGCCGAAGGTGAGTACCCACACCGCGATGGCGAAGCCGGTCTCGTCCTGCTGGTACAGCAGGACACCTGCACCCGCGCCGGCGATGCCGGCGGCATAGGCCAGACCCCGCGCCACGCCGGCAGCCCCACGCAGCTCCCGTGGCCCCGGGCCGGACTCGGATGGACTGCGACTCATGGTGCCTCGGGCGTGGAGGGCAGGGGCGCCGCGTGTCCCATTCCGACGGGCCAAGGTGGCCAGGGGTTCGGTACGGGGTCGATGGCGGCATTCGGTGCAGGGGCCCAGGTGGGCCCGTGACGGGCCCAAGGCTAGCGGCGAGGATCGCCGCCGCATCGCTGCATCTCGGCCTGCTGCGCCGTCGGATCGGGGCGATCGGAAGTGGTCGGCTCCCACACGCCCGCAGGGCTATCGTGGCACTGTTCGTGCCACCACTCCCGAAAAGGAAACTCCGTGTCAGGATCGACCTCGCTTGCTCCCGCCGATGGACGCCTCGGTGTCCTCTGTGTCGGGCTGGGTGCCGTCACGACGACACTGCTGGCCGGTGTGGAACTGGCTCGCAGGGGCATCGCCGAGCCCTTCGGGTCACTGGCCGAAATGGGCACGATTCGGCTTGGGAAGCGCACCGACGATCGGTCGCCGCTGATCAAGGACTTCGTTCCCCTGGCCGGCCTCGACGACCTCGTGTTCGCGGCCTGGGACCCCTATCCCGACGATGCCTACGTCTCGGCGCTGAATGCCGGTGTCCTCGAGGCCCATCGCCATGTCGAGCCGATCGCCGACTTCCTGCGTGGCATCCAGCCGCAACAGGCCGCCTTCGACCACGACTACGTCAAGCGCCTCGACGGCGAGCACGTCAAGTCCGGCACTCGCCGAGAGATGGCCGAGGCCATCCGTGCAGACATCCGCGACTTCCGTGAGCGCGAGGAGGTGGACCGTCTGGTCATGATCTGGGCCGCCTCGACCGAGGTGTTCGTCGAACCGTCCGCGGTCCACCTCGACATCGAGGCGTTCGAGGCTGCCATGGACGCCGACGACCCCGCCATCGCCCCGTCGATGCTCTACGCCTATGCGGCCATCATGGAGGGCGTGCCCTTCGCCAACGGCGCCCCCAACCTCACCGTGGACATCCCGGCACTGCGGCAACTCGCCGAGGACCAGGGCGTGCCGATCGCCGGCAAGGACTTCAAGACCGGCCAGACCCTGGTCAAGACCGCGCTCGCCCCCATGTTCAAGGCTCGCATGCTGGGCGTTCGGGGCTGGTTCTCGTCCAACATCCTGGGCAATCGCGACGGCGCGGTGCTCGACGACCCCGACAACTTCAAGTCCAAGGAGGTGTCCAAGCTGGGGGTGCTGGAGCACATCCTGCAACCCGAGATCTACCCCTCCCTGTACGAGGACATGTACCACAAGGTGCGGATCAACTACTACCCGCCCAAGGGTGACGACAAGGAGGGCTGGGACCACATCGACCTGTTCGGGTGGCTCGGCTACGACATGCAGTTGAAGGTCGATTTCCTGTGCAAGGACTCGATCCTGGCCGCACCGCTGGCCCTGGACCTGGTCCTGTTCATGGACCTGGCACAGCGAGCCGGCTGGTCGGGCATCCAGGAGTGGTTGTCGTTCTACTTCAAGGATCCGCAGGTGGCACCGGGGCTCTATCCGGAGCACGACCTGTTCATCCAGTTGACGAAGTTGAAGAACACCTTGCGCCACCTCATGGGCGAGGAGTCGATCACCCACCTGGGCACCGAGTACTACGAAGGCATTCCGAACTAGACACGGCGTGGACCCCGGTTCGGCGAGGGCCGTCACCGGCAACCGACCGGACAGCGCGCAAGGAAGGGACCGCGCCGTGGCGCACGAGCAGAAGTTCGACCCCGACGATCCCGTCCTGGCCCGGGTCCGCGACCTCGCCCTGGCGATGCCGAGTGCCCGGGAGAAGGTGTCCCACGGTCGGCCGGCCTTCTTCACCAGGAAGGTGTTCGCCTACTACGGCGGTTCCCGCAAGGTCGACGGGACCTGGATCCAGCACCCGCAGTCGATCATGGTGCAGCCCGACGCGCGTGAGCGTGCCGCGTTGCTGGACGACGAACGTGTCTGGATCCCGGGCTACATCGGCCCGTCGGGATGGCTCGCGATCGACATCGGCGACGCGACGGACTGGGACGAGGTGGCCGAGCTCCTCGACATGTCGTATCGCATGACCGCAGCCGCGCGATTGGTCGACCAACTCGACGAAGGTGATGAACAGTGATTGCTGCATTCTCCATTTCGCCCGGCGGCACCGGGGAATCGGTCGGCGACGTGGTCGGCGAGTGCGTCGCGATCGTGCGCGACTCCGGCCTGCCGAACGAGACCAACGCCATGTTCACGAACGTCGAGGGGTCGTGGGAGGAGATCTCGGCCGTGATCGGCGCGTGCATCGACCACGTTGCCCAGGTGGCCCCCCGAGTCGGGGTGGTCGTCAAGGTGGACCACCGACCGGGAGTCGCGGACGCGTTGGCCCACAAGAACGAGCGCGTCGCAGGGTTCGAGGATCCAGACGGCCGCGCGTGAGCGCGGCTCCCGGGGCGACCGTGGTCGGTGGTCGCCACACCGCGTCGTCACCGGCAACCGATAGTCTGCGGTCGATCACCTTCCCAGGAGTTGCTGCGTGACCGATCTCCCCATGGCAGACCGCCCCGAGGTGGTGCTGCCCGATGTGGCCACCGACCTCAAGGAGGCGCTGGAGGCGGCGCTGTTCGCCGAGGACGAGGACGCCGAGCGCGAGGCGCTGTCGGCACTCGTCGCGGCCGACCCGACATTCCTCGAGGGCTGGGCACGACTGGCAGAGGTGGCTCGCGACGAAGTCGAGTGCTACGCCTACGCCCGGATCGGCTACCACCGCGGCCTCGACGCGCTGCGGGCCAACGGCTGGGGCGGTGTCGGTCGAGTGCGGTGGGAGCACCCCTCCAACCGGGGTTTCCTGCGCTGCCTGGCAACCTTGCGCGATGCCGCTCGCACCATCGGCGAGGACGACGAGGTCAAGCGCATCGACGACCTGCTCCACGACCTCGATCCGGACTGGGACGACTCGTTGGTGGCACGCTGACCCGACGGGACAGGGCGGCATGGCTGGCCGGATTCGACGCGACGACATCGAGGCGCTCAAGGAGCGTGCCGACATCGCTGCGGTCATCGGCGACCACACCGAACTGAAGCGAGCCGGGAGCCGCCTGAAGGGGCTGTGCCCGTTCCATTCCGAGAAGACGCCGTCCTTCACCGTCGATCCGACGCAGGGCTACTACCACTGCTTCGGCTGTGGCGAGGGCGGCGACGTCTACAGCTTCCTGATGCGGGTCCAGGGTCTCGACTTCACCGAGGCCGTCGAGCAACTGGCCCGACGCACCGGCTACGACCTGCACTACGAGGACCTGTCGCCCGGCCAGCGACGGGCGCTGGGGGAGCGGTCCCGGCTGGTCGAGCTGACGACGCGAGCGCTGGAGTTCTTCCGCGACCAGTTGTTGGGGCCCGACGGTGAGGTCGCCCGCACCTACCTCAAGGAACGGGGCTTCGGTCGCGAGGACGCCGATGCCTTCAAGCTGGGATTCGCCCCCAACGAGTGGGAGGCGCTGTCGCGCGCCCTGGTCACCGAGGGCTGGGAGCGGCGTGACCTCGTCAAGGTCGGGCTGGCAGTCGAGAACCAACGCGGGGGCCTGCGAGATCGCTTCCGTGGGCGCCTGGTGTTCCCGGTGCTCGACGCGTCCGGGGACGCCATCGGGTTCGGCGGGCGGATCCTGCCGGGCCTGGACTACGGCGACTTCGAACCTCCGAAGTACTACAACTCACCCGAGACACCGCTGTACCACAAGGCCAGGGTCCTCTACGGACTGCCCCAGTCACGCACGGGCATGGCCGCCACGGGTGAGGTCCTGGTCTGCGAGGGCTACACCGACGTGATGGCCCTGCACCAGGCGGGCATCACCAACGCCGTGGCCACCTGCGGCACGGCGGTGGGCGCCGACCACTTCCGGTTGCTCGGGCGCTACGTCAACCGGGTCGTGTTGGCCTTCGACGCGGATGCGGCCGGGGTCAAGGCGGCGGAGCGCGCGGTGCAGGAGGCCGGGGCCGTCGATGCCGAGTCCGGCGGCGACCGCTTCTCCCTGCGCGTCCTGGCCGTCGACGACGGCGGTGACCCGGCCGACATGGTGCGCGCACAGGGAGCCGAGGCCGTCCAGGCCGCGGTGGCCGGTGCCGAACCCGTCGTGGGGTTCCTGATCGACGCGGTCATCTCCCGCGCAGACCTGGATTCAGACGAAGGCCGCACGGCCGCCCTGCGTGAGGCCGTCCAACGACTCGGCGAGGAGCCGGACCCGGACCTGCGACGGTTGTGGGCGCGGACCCGCATCGCCGACCCGCTGGGGGTGTCGGTGCAGTGGGTGCAGAGCACGGCCCGTCGGGTCGGGGTGGCCATCGATCGCCAGGACGGCGTCGCGACCGTGCCGCTGGCCCGTCGAGGTGCGCAGTCGGGTCCGGTGGCACGTGCGTCACGCGGCGATGCGGCGATGCAGCGGCGGGTGTTGCGGGTGGCATTGCAGGAGCCGTCGTGGCTGCCCGACGAATGGTGGGAACTGGCACCGCAGGACTTCACGCACCCCAGCGCACGGGCCATCTTCACGACCCTGCAGGGCGCCGGTGGTGTCGGCGTTCCCCTGGAGGTGGTGCTGGAGGCTGCGGCCGACGATGACGTGCGTGCCCTCGTGCGATCGGTCGCGCTGGAGGTCCCCGAGATCCCGGACTCCGCCGCAGCCGCAGGCAGCGAGGTGCGAGCCCTGCGCGAGCGTGCACTGGCGCGCCAGGTCGCCACGCTCGACCAGGAGTTGGCAGCCGCGAACGCCGTGACCGACCCGGAGACGTTCCGGGACCTCAACACGCGACGTTTCGACCTGGAACAACGTCGCCGTCGCCTGCGCGAGGAACGTGGCACCTGAGGGTGGTGTCCGTGTGTGCCCGCCGCCCGCAGGTGGTGTCACACCCCCTTCGTACGGTTGGGTCCGTGCCGCTCGTCCCCGAGCGCGCGCACCAGGAGGACCCCGATGCCCCGCGGAACTGCCACCGACCAACCCAACCTCTTCGACCCCGAGGACCCGGACACGGCGCCCGTGCCGTTCGAGTTGACCGCGCGGGGGCGTCGACTCGTGGATCCGACGACGCCGGAACTGCGCCTGGTTCGGCCATCGGCTGATCCAGCGATCGATGCGCCGGCTGTGGGCCGAGAACGTGGCCGTGATGGTCGTGGGCACGTCGCCGACCCGGCCTCGGGCGGTGCCGCGGAACCTGCTGCCCAGGGTGGCATCGACGATGCCCGGATCGACGACGAGTTGCAGGACCTCGACGGTCCCGTCCATGCGCGGGTGCGGGCGTTGCGACGGGCCGGGACTGCCACGGAGGTCATTCGCACGCGTGTCGACCTGGATCCGATGACGCTGGCGGTCTTCCGGGCAACCGATCCGGACGTGGCATCGTCGCCCACGTCGACGACCCGGTCGGCGAGTCGACCTCAGGGCCGGTCGCTGGCTCCGGACCTGCACCACGACCGGCCACGTGGCGACGCCGACGCGGCGGCACGGTCGCCGCGCCGCAACGAGGTCGAGTCCACGGCTGCTGCGGCGCAGGCCCACACGCGGGCCGTGCGTGCCCTGGCCTGCATCGCGGCGGTGGGCGAGGTCGACGCTGCTGGCCTGGGCCTCACCACCAACCGGATCGCCGTGGCGGCCACGGTGGTGTCGTGGCTGCGCCGAGACCGCGGCATCCGACCCGCAGCCATGCGCGTGGTCCTGCGGGTTGCCGACGTCGCGACGGCCGACCTGGTGGCGTCGGCGTGGGCGGATCGGCTGGGTGTCGGGAGGGATCGGGTGGCCACGGTGACGTGGCGCACTGCGCCAGGTCCCCGTGACGTCCAGGCAGTGGTGCGCGTGACTGATCCTGACCTCGCCGCCGAGGTGACCGCCGACCTTGCGCGCTGGCCCGACCAGTAGGCTCGCTGCATGCTTGCCGTCACCGCCACCAGCCAGGACCCCGACGATCCATTGTCCGGGTTGACCATCTCGGATCGTCCCGAACCGACCCCACCTGCCGGATGGGAGGTGGTGACGGTCAAGGCGGCAGCGCTCAACCACCACGACCTGTGGTCACTGCGGGGGGTGGGCTTGCCGGCCGACCAGTTGCCTCGCATCCTTGGCTGCGATGCGGCGGCGGTCACCGAAGATGGTGACGCGGTGGTCGTGCACGCAGTCATCTCGGACCGGGTGGGCGGCGACGAGACGCTGGCGCCCGACACCAGGATCCTGTCGGAGCGCGAGGACGGGACCTTCGCCCAACGCCTCACGGTGCCGTCCCGCAACCTGGTGCCCAAGCCGTCGGCGCTCTCCTTCGTCGAAGCCGCCTGCCTGCCAACGTCGTGGTTGACCGCCTACCGGATGCTGTTCACGTCGGGGCGGATGCAGCCCGGTCAACGAGTGCTGGTCCAGGGGGCCGGGGGAGGCGTCAGCACGGCGTTGCTGGTGTTGGCCCGAGCGGCCGGATTGCACGTCACCGTGACGTCACGAAGCTCGGAGAAGTTGGCCAGGGCCGAGGAACTCGGTGCCCACGTCGTCGTGGAGTCAGGCGCGCGACTGCCGGCCCGCGTCGATGCCGTCATGGAGACGGTCGGTGCCGCAACCTGGGACCACAGCCTGAAGTCACTCGTGCCCGGCGGGACGGTGGTGGTGGCAGGATCGACGTCGGGTCCCAACCCGCCTGCGGATCTGCAGCGCGTCTTCTTCCGGCAACTGCGTGTCGTTGGTTCGACCATGGGGACGCGGGACGAGCTGGTGCGGTTGATCGACATGCTCGAGGCCACGGGGGCACGACCGTTGATCGACGACGTGCTGCCGTTGGACCAGGCCGCCGAAGGGTTCGCCAAGATGGAGCGCGGCGACGTGTTCGGCAAGGTCGTGTTCACGTTGGACTGAGCTGACCGGGTCGTGCGTCCACGCGAGGTCGGGGCCAGCATTGGGCGCATCGTCGCACGAGCGGGGGGCGCCGGACCTCGACTGTGGAATGCAGAAACCCCCGACTCACGTGGTTCGGGGGCTTCCAGTCGCTCCGGGGGTGGGGCTCGAACCCACGACAACTCGATTAACAGTCGAGTGCTCTGCCAGCTGAGCTACCCCGGAAGGTGTGCCTGTGGCACGGCGGACAAGTGTAGCGGGCCGGGGTGGGCATCGACGTTCGCCAGTCGTGCCCCAACACGGTCTGTCGGGCAGGTTTCGCCTTTCGACAACGGGCCCCAGCCACTAGCCTGCCCAGCAACGTCCCCACGACCGAGCCTCCCAGCGAGGCGGCAACCAAGGAGCAGGCGATGCGCAAGGACCTCGTGGTCATTCCCGACGACAAGCCGGGGGTGTTGGCCGACATCGCAGAGGCCCTGGGCGACGCCGGGGTCAACATCCAGGCGTGCAGCGCCTTCACCGGTGGTGGCAAGGGCGTGGTGCACGTCCTGGTCGACAACGACCAGGCCGGCATCGCCGCGTTGCAGGACGCAGGCCACACGGTCCATGCTGCCCGTGACGTGGCGGTCGTGGCCATCCCCGACGAGCCCGGCTCATTGGCCAGGTACTGCCGCAGGATCGACGCCGCCGGCATCAACATCGAGCAGGCCTACTTCGCCAACGACAACCACCTCGTCATCGTCAGTGACGATCCCGACGGCGTGCGCTCCACCCTCGGCCAGGCCTGAGCAACCGGCGTGGCGATCAACTGCTTCAGGGGGCCAGGCACACGAGTGACAGCACGTCACCGCACCCGGTCATGAACGCGCGCAGCGTCAGGCCGAACGCGAAGAACGCACCCCACGCCAGGCCGACGTAGTCGCGTTCCTCCCGACGCATGCCCGCAATGCGTCCGCCGACGATGGCGATCAGCGGGAACAGCGATCCGTAGAAGTAGTGCAGGAACACCAAGTCGTCACCGGCCACCCGACGCCCGATCAGCAGGAACACGACGCCGATCACCGTTTGGACCAACAAGAGGTTCTCGGTCCAGTGCTGCACGCCCCAGTAGGCAGCCGGCGCCTCGTCGCGGCCCATGAGCCGCAACGCGAGTCCCCAGGTGCCCAACACCGCGAACAACGTGACCAGGAGCGCGCCCAGCCAGCCGTGCAGCAGGCTCACGTGGTGCTCGCCGAGGCGTCATCGGTGGTCGACGACACATCGTCGGCCGTCGACGAGACCGGTTCCTGCACGGATTGGGCCTGGAGTCGCCGCATCATCCGGATGGTGACGAACCACGCGATGGCCGGGAGCACGAAGCACATGACCCGCAGCCAGTTCGTCAGGGTCTGGAGCCCGATGCCCAGGTCAGATGCAACGACATCGTTCGAACCGGCCACGAAGATGACGGCCAACAGCACGAGCGAGGACACGCCGACGGCGGTCCTGACCGGCACGTCACGGGGACGCTGGTTGATGTGGTGCTCGGCCGTGTCGTGGGAGATCCATTTCACCTCGATCCATGGCCACAGGAACATCACGGTGAACATGATGCCCGGGATGACGACGGACGGAATGAACACCGACGGGATGGTCACGCCCAGGATGGTGAACTCCCACGCGGGCCACAGTCGCAGCAGCCCTTCCAACCAACCCATGTACCAGTCGGGTTGGGAGGGAGCGAAGACCTCGAATGGCTCGTACGGCCCGTAGAGCCACACGGCATTGATCTCGAACAGGCCACCCAGCAGCGACAGCACCGCTGCCGTGAACATGAACAGCGCGCCCATGGTGATCGTCTGGTTGGGCCACAGCGGCTCCCCGATCACGTTGTGCTCGGTCGCCCCCGGTCGACGCTTCTGCGTGTGCTTCTGGCGCACCATGATCACCAGGTGGACTGCCAACACGCCGACCAGCAACGCGGGCAGGATCATGACGTGCAGGATGTGCAGGCGGCCCAGCACGAAGGCGCCCGGATACTCGCCACCCAGTCCCAGGTAGCCCAACAGGGGGCCGATGAAGGGGACCGAGAGCAGGGCCGAGTAGCCGATGCGCAGGCCCGTTCCCGACAGCAGGTCATCCGGCAGCGAGTAGCCGGTGAAGCCCGCGCCGAACGCCAGCAGGAGCAGGGTCCCGCCGATGACCCAGTTCAACTCACGAGGACGTCGGAACGACCCGGTGAAGAACACGCGCAGGAGGTGGACGACGATCGCGGCGACGAACACCAGCGCGGCCCAGTGGTGGACCTGGCGGAACAACAGCCCAGCGCGGATCTCGAACGACAGCCGCAGCGTCGAGTCGTAGGCCGCCGTGATCTCCTGGCCCTGGAGTGGGACGTAGGGCCCGTCGTAGATCACCAGTGTCGTGTCAGGGGTGTAGAACAGGGCCAGGAACGTCCCGGTCACCAACAGGATCACCAGCGAGAACATGGCGATCTCGCCGACCAAGAATGACCAGTGGCCGGGGAACGCCTTGCGCAGGTACTTGCGCGAACCCTCGGCCAGGTGCAGGCGGTCGTCGGCCCAACTCGCCACTCGTTGGAGCGGCGTCTCCTTGGCGTCCGATGTCGCCTGGCTCATGGTCGTGCACCTCCGTGTCGTCGGGTGGTCATGACCCGCTGTGGTCGGTCATGTTCCAGAACGAGGGACCGACGGGCGCGCTGAAGTCACCCAGGGCCACCAGGTAGCCCTCCTCGTCGACGCCGATGGGCAACTGGGGCAGTGGTCGGCCGGCAGGTCCCGACAGGACCGCCGCGCCGGCATTGACGTCGAACAGGGACTGGTGGCACGGGCAGATGAGTTGTCCCTCGCTGGCACGAAACAGTCCCACCGGGCAGCCGGCGTGGGTGCACAGCTTCGAATAGCACACCAGGGTGCCCACGACGCCGTCGGGGTCTGGCATCGCCGAAGCCATCAGGCGGCCCTCTCGAACATTGATGAGCACGGCCTGGGAGTCTGCCGGTGTGCCTTCGCCCTGCGGAAACACGGTCGCGATCTGGTCGGGCTCGAAGTCCTCGATGTGGATCTCCTGGCCCTCGGTCGTGACGAGCCGCTTGCCGGATGTCCAGGCCGTCTCGAACAGCTCGTCGCGGGCGCCACGACTGAAGATCGGCCCCAGCGACAGGAACGGCACGGTCAGGGCCAGCCCCAGGGAGATCCCGGCACCGGCGAGCAGACGCCCCAGGAAGCGACGGCGGTCCGGGCTGCCGACCGAGTCTCGTGCCTGGTCGAACTCCTCCTCGAATGCCTGGCGGTCGCTGGCGTCGGACCGCATCGGATGGCGTGGCTCGATCACGAGTTCGTGGCCGATGATGACCTTGACCCACACCCCGAGCCCGACGCCGATCCCGCCGAACGCGAGCGTCAGCAACACGCCCTCCGCCTGGGTGTCGCCGCCGTTGACGTAGACGACGACGAGCGCGATTCCGGCCAGGATCGAGATGCCGAACGCCAGTGCGGCGACACGGGAGGCCCGCTTCTGTCGGGCGGCCTGGAGTTGTTGGTCCTCCGGGCTCGTCTGCGTGCTCATGCCTCACCTCCGTCGCCGGCCTCGACGTCGTCGCGAGGATCGGTCGTTCCGATGCGTTCCCCGAGCAGGTACACCGCCACGCCCAGCAAGCCCATCCCGAGCACCCACGCGATCATTCCCTCGCTGACGGGTCCTGATCGACCGACGGCCAGCCCCCCGGGGGACTGGCGCTCAGGCAGGTTCACCACCCAGTGCACGACCGCCTCGAGTTCCTCCTGCGGCATGACCTCCTCACCGAACACCGGCATCACGCCCGGGCCGCTGCGGATGGCCTCGGCGATCTGGAGGGGCGGCACGCCTTCCAGGTTGGACGACACGTCGTCGCGTCCCACGGCGATCCCGGCGGCCGTCGGGCCGTGGCAGGCTGCGCAGTTGGTCGTGAACAGTGCGCGACCAAGGCCCAGGTCGGAATCTTCCCAGCCCCGGATGTCGGGAATGCCCGGCCCGGGTTCCAGCGGGATGCCGGCGGCCTCGATCTCCTCGTCGGTCATGGTGTCCGGGATGGGCAACTGCGTGATGTAGGCGACCAGCGCTGCACGCTCGGTGTCATCGAACGCGGGATCGCGTCGTTGCAGCGAGTCGTACTGGCTCTCGGCTGGCATCCGACCGCTCGCGACCATGAAGTCGACGGACGCAGCGCCGACGTTGATCAGCGGGGGACCGGCCGCAGCCTCGTCCGAAACAACCCCCAGCCCGGTACCGCCATGGCACCGGGCACAGTTCTCCTGGTAGAGAGTGTTGCCCTGCTGGACCAGCTGCTGGTCGACATCGGGGTCCTGTGCTGTGGCACCCATCGCCACGACCGCGCTGAACAGGGCGGCGATCGCCAGGGCCACCATCACCTGGCCACTCCGTCGCAGCCACACGGCCGGATGATCGGTCGTCACTGCGCCTCCTGATGGGCTGGGCACAAGCGGGCGATGGAGACCCCATCGTAGTGGTCGTGGCGGGGGTCGTCGGACAGTTGCTGCACAACCCGGCTGGATCCGCCCCCTGTCCCATCGGCCCTTGTCCTGTTGGACCGTCGAATGGACGGGCTGATTGATCGAGTGGCGGTGGGAGTCAGGCACCTTGGTTGCACTGCCCCTCCGGCGCCGTCCGCACGTGCGCGTGCGACCGCCCTCGGGGCTCCCCCTTTTCCAGGCGTTTCCAGGAGTTCTCGCATGCACAAGCCATTGATGAAACCCCGTCGTTCCCGAAGCCGAGTCATCGGCATCGCGGTCGCGGCCGTGGCGATGGGCGCCGTCCTGACGGCGGCCACGACCTCGGGCGAGCCGGCGAGCGTGACCGCGGCTGGCCAGGCCGTCCGACCCGTCGACGTCGACATGGAACCGGCCACCCTCACGGCTGACAGCGATGCCGTCGAGGACACCATCTCGTCGCGGACTGCCTTCGACGCACGCCAGTCGGTCGAGGCGGCCGCACGCCAGGCCGAGGCTGAGCGGGCCGCCGAGGAGGCTGCTGC
>DATFMD010000368.1:0-10998 GCA_035267125.1 Nitriliruptoraceae bacterium
GCGGCGCTGGTCGTCAAGACGCTGGGTCGCGAACCCGCCGAGATCGCCCGCTTCGACGACGAGACCGGGCGGTTGCGTGATCACCTCATCGTCGTCGCGCGCCTGCGAGCCCTGTTCGACCCCGTCGTCCAGGCCCTGCCCAACCTCGGGATCCTGGCCGTCATCGCGGTCGGTGCCTTGCAGGTCGATGCCGGCGCGCTGACTGCCGGCGACCTGGTCACCTTCGCCTACCTGTTCCGCCTGGTGGCGATGCCGATGCGGGTGTTCGGATGGCTGTTGGGCAGCCTGCCCCAGGCCGTGGCCGGATTCCGGCGCGTCGACCGGGTCCTCGCAGCCGACGAGGACATGGTCTACGGGACGGCAACGCTTGCCGGCACCGGCCCGGTGACCACGACCACCGAGGCGGTGACCTTCGAACACCCGGCGTCCTCGCGCGACGACCTTGCCGACGCCGAGGCGGCGGTGGCCGACGGCCCCGCTGCCGATCCGGCAGACGTCGACCCGGTGGGGGCGGCGACCGCCCGTGGCGTCGTCGACGTGGACCTGGCAGTTGCGGCCGGACGCACCGTCGCCGTCGTCGGGGCGACGGGCTCGGGCAAGTCGACGCTGGCCTCCTTGCTGGTGCGCCTGGTCGATCCCGATGCGGGCCGCGTCCGCGTGGACGACGTCGACCTTCGCGACCTCGAGCGCGACGTCGTTGCCGACGCCGCCAGCCTGGTGTTCCAGGATGCCTTCCTGTTCGACGCGTCGATCCGCGACAACATCACCCTTGGCGACGACCACACCGACGAGGAGGTGCACCGGGCCGCCCGACTGGCACGCATCGACACCTTCGTCGACGAACTCGAGGACGGGTGGGACACCGTTGTGGGGGAGCGCGGTGCGTCGTTGTCCGGTGGGCAGCGCCAGCGCATCGCCCTGGCGCGGGCGCTGGTCAGGCGACCCCGCCTGTTGGTGCTCGACGACGCCACCTCGGCAGTCGACCCGACCGTGGAGCAGGAGATCCTGACCGGCATGGCGTCCGCCGACCTGGCGACGACGGTCGTTGTGGTGGCCTACCGCCGCGGCTCGATCGCGTTGGCCGACGAGGTGCTGTTCATGCAGGACGGCCACGTCGTCGATCGCGGGACGCACGTCGGCCTGATGTCGACGAATCCGGCCTACGCCGACCTGGTCGCGGCCTACGAGATCGATCGCGATGCCGCCGCCGGTGTGGGAGGTCGGCCGTGACGACCGTGACGACACCGGCCGGGTCAGACCGGCGGGCCACCGGCGAGGGCCCCATGGACACGGTGCGGCGAGGCCTGCGCCTGTCGCCGGAGCTGCGCACTGGCCTGGGTGTCACGATCGTGCTGGCGCTGGTGTCGACGGTGGGTCGCGTGGTCGTGCCGATCGTCGTGCAACAGACGATCGACCGCGGTGTGCCGGTGGGGGAACCGGTCGATCTGCCGCTGGTCGTGCGCCTGGCCGTCATCGGAGCGGTGGCGGTCCTGGTGACCGCCGTCACGTCAGGGTTGATGAACATCCGCCTGGCCACGGCCGTCGAAACGGCGCTGGCCAACCTGCGGGTGCGGACCTTCGGGCACATCCACGACTTGTCGATGCTGCACCAGGCCAGCCAGCACCGCGGCAACCTGGTCGCGCGGGTCACGTCCGACATCGACGAGATCTCGCGCTTCATGAACTGGGGTGGGCTGAACCTGCTGACCGCGACCAGCCAGCTTGCGGTGACGGGCATCGTCATGTTCGTGTACTCATGGCGCCTGACACTGGTGGTGCTGGTGCTGTTCGTCCCGTTCCTGCTGGCCGCGCGCGCCTTCCAGCAACGGCTGACCGTCGCCTACGCCCTGGTGCGGGAACGGGTCGGAATCCTGCTGGGTCGCCTGGCCGAGGCGATCGTCGGTGCCCCGGCCATCCGCGCCTACGGCGTCGAGCCCCGGATCCAGGACGGACTCGACGAGGCCATCGAGGATCACCGCGAGGCCGCGTTGCACGCCGGTGGGCTGTCCGCGGCCTTCTCGGGTGCCAGTGAGGTCCTGTCGGGCGCGGCCACCGCGGCGGTGATCGTGGCCGGCGCGATCTTCATGGTCCAGGGCTGGGAAAGCGCCGGGACGATCGTCGCGATGCTGTTCCTGGTGCAATTGTTCGTGGAACCGGTCCAGATCGCTGCCGAGACCATCAACGAGGGACAGACGGCCGTTGCCGGCTGGCGCCGCGTCCTGGACGTGCTCGACATCGCGCCCGACGTGGCCGATCCCGGCGGGACTGGCGAGCGCCTCGACGACGCCCCCATCGGTGCCGTGTTCACCGACGTGGCCTTCCGGTATCCGCGTTCCGGCGAGGCCGCTGCGGACGCCACGGGGCCGAGCGTGCTCGAGGACATCACCGTTGCGATCCCGCCCCTGCAGCATGTCGCCGTGGTCGGCGAGACCGGGTCCGGCAAGACCACCTTCGCCAAGCTGCTGACCCGACTCATGGATCCGTCCGAGGGGCAGGTGCAGGTGCAGGGGTTGCCGCTGGACCGCATCACCTTCGACTCGCTGCGTGACCACGTCGTGATGGTCCCACAGGACGGCATCCTGTTCGCGGGGACCGTGCGCGACAACCTGCGGCAGGGCCGTCCCGATGCCGAGACCGACGACCTGTGGCAGGCGTTGGGCGAACTCGGCCTGGCCAACTGGGTCCGCGACCTGCCCGAGGGGCTCGACCAGCCCGTCGGTGACCGCGGCGGGGCACTGTCGGCGGGGGAGCGCCAGTTGGTCGCGCTGGCCCGTGCACACCTGGCCGATCCACACCTCCTGGTGCTCGACGAGGCCACGTCGGCCGTGGACCCCGCGACCGAGGTGCGTCTGCGCCGGGCGCTGGAGGGGGTCACCGCCGGTCGCACCACGGTGACGATCGCGCACCGCCTGGCGACGGCCCAGGCAGCCCAGCGCATCCTGGTCTTCGACAGGGGCCGGATCGTGGAGGATGGACACCACGACGACCTGGTCGCCGCCCATGGGATCTATGCAGGACTGTTCGCATCCTGGGAGTCCACGACCTGAACACGCGCGTCGTCGCCCGCCCGTGACGTCGGCCCCGGTCATCCGCCCCCGGACGGGGCGTGGGATGGGGCTCGTCTAGACTTCGCGGCCCAGCCCGTGGGCGGCCACGCCGTGGCACCACCGGGTGGTTCCTGCGACCAAGGCAATGACTCCATGGACAGCGGCACCCCATCGATTCCCACCCGCGCCACCGACCAGGCAACGTCGATCGCGGACGTCGACGAGGCCGTCGCCCGTGTCCGGGGGGCCGCCCCCGGCTGGGCGATCGCGCCGCTGGCGATGCGCATCGACCTGCTCGAACGTGCCATGGCCGACACCCTCGAGGTGGCCCGGGACTGGGTCACGACGGCACAGGTCGCCAAGGGGATCTCGCGGGGCCAACGATCTGCCTCCGAGGACTGGTTCTCGGGACCGGGCATGGTGGCACGCAACCTGCGACTGCTGCGTGACACGCTGGAGGACATCCAGACCGTGGGCAGCCCCCAACCTGCCTCCGTCACCACCCGCGAGGACGGTCGAACCGTCGTACGGGCGTATCCCAGCGACCCGATGGACCAGCTCTTCCTGCCCGGGTTCACCGGCGACATCGTGATGCAGGACGGCGTGACGCCCGACGACGTGCGTGACCGGATGGGCGAGTTCCTGCGTCCGGGCGGCCCCAACCACGGAGGCGAGGTCGCGGTCGTGCTGGGTGCCGGCAATGTCTCGTCGATCCCGCCCATGGACGTGTTGACCCAACTGTTCCAGCACGGACGCACCGTCGTGCTGAAGATGAATCCCGTAAACGAGGTACTGACCCCCCACATCGAACGTGCCCTGGCGGTGTTCATCGACCACGACCTGCTGCGCGTGGTGCGCGGCGGTGCCACGGTCGGCGCCCACCTGACCTCCCACGACGATGTCGACGCCATCCACGTGACGGGATCCGACAAGACACACGACGCGATCGTCTACGGCACCGGCAAGAAGGGCGCCGAGCGCAAGGCCAGGGACACCCCGATCCTGGACAAGGAGTTCACCTCCGAACTGGGCAACGTGTCGCCCGTCATCGTCGTGCCGGGCCCGTGGAGCAGCGACGACATCGCCTTCCACGGCACGAACATCGCCAGCATGGTGGTCAACAACGCCGGCTTCAACTGCATCGCGGCCAGGGTCGTGGTGACCCATGCGCAATGGAACCGTCGCCGGGCGCTGCTGGACGCCGTGCGTGACTCGTTGGACGACGCCGAGGACAGGGTGGCCTACTACCCGGGCGCGGCCCGGCGGTGGGAGTCCTTCGTTGCCGCCCATCCCGAGGCAGAGCAGTTCGGTGGCGATCTCGCCGGATCGCTTCCCTTCACGCTGATCCCCGACCTCGACGCGACCAACACCGATGACATCGCGTTCACGACCGAGGCCTTCTGCGGCGTGTTCGGCGAGGTCGGTCTGGACGCGCCACGGTCGGTGCCCGACTACGTCGACCAGGCCGTCGACTTCGTCAACGGAACCCTGTGGGGCACCCTGTCGGCCTCGATCATCGTGCACCCCCGGTCACTGGAGGATCCGCAGATCGCCGCGGCGGTGGACCGCGCCATCGACAACCTCGAGTACGGATCGGTCGTGCTGAACCACTGGTCCGGGTTGACGTACGGGACCGTGTCGCTGCCCTGGGGCGGCGCGCCCGACCAGGCGCGCAACGACATCCAGTCAGGACGCGGATTCGTGCACAACACCTACCTGGTTCCCGACGACCTCATCGACAAGGCCGTGTTGCGCGGACCCTTCCGCATGCCGACCACGCCGGCGCTGTCCCACACCAACCAGCGTGGTGAGGACATCGCCAAGGCGCTGGCCGAGTTCGAGGCAACGCGCAGCATGGCCATCCTGCCTCGACTCACCTGGGCCAGCCTGCGCGGGTGACTCCACGTCCGGGTCCCGGCGGCGACCGACCGTCGGCGACCGCCAGCCGTGGCCGAGATCGACCGCGCCCGACCGGGTCGGGAATCGCCCGGTCAGGCCGTGCCCATGGGCTGGCCGCCCACGGACACGTCGTTGACGGGCCTGCCGTCGAGGGCGGTGACGAGCCACGACTCGGGGACCTTCGGGTCCCCACCACACGAGGTCGCGCGGGCTGGCAGGGACTGCTGTTGGACCTGCACCCGATGACTGCCCGACGCAGTCGTGACCGTCACGAGCGCGGTCGTGCCCGAGACCGTGACCTCCTCGACCGTCACGTCACCGTGCCCGTCCAGGTCCTGGTCGTGGCGCACTGCCACTTCGGCGGCCTGGGCGGGGTGGATCAACGCCGAGTTGCCCCGGTAGGTCGCCAGCGGGATGCGTCCGGTGACCACCGAGGTGGCGAACCCGGCAGCGTCGGCCACGCGTCCGTGCACGCCCCCATCCGGAAAGGTCAGCACGCTCGGCGCGAACCGGTGTCCGCCGGTGTGGGAGGTCTCCCAGACGACGCCGGGCAGTCGCGCCGCCAACGACAGCGCCAGGGGTCGCCCCCACAGCGCGCAGCAGGCATCGCGCTTGGCGTGCGTGCAGACCGCGACCAGGGGCGTGGTGATGCGGTCCCAGCCGTCGGGCGGCGAGGTGGCCGCGACCAGGCCGACGTCGAGGTCGGCCAGCCCCGCAACCGACAGCGACGTGGCCGCCATCCAGCCGGCTGCCACGTTGACGAGCATCACGCGTCGCGTTGCCACACGGCTGCGGTCGACGCGGCGCAACGCCTGGTGGCGCACGTCGTGGGCCGCGACCTGGGTGCCGATGTGGGCCCGGACTGCCGCGGGCAGGGTGCCGTCGGCCAGGCCGTCGCGTCCCCACGGGCCCGGGTCCTCGACCAGCAGCCATCGCGGTGCGTGGGGACTGGTCCCCGCCAGGGGCTCGTCGGCCAGGCCCAGCAGTGCGCAGCGCTGGTGAGGTTCGTCCAGGTGGTCGGCGACGCCGCCCTCCGGAGTCGATGCCGGCACGGATCCTCCATGGCCATCGGGGGCCAACATCCTACGGTGTGTCCGGCGGGGCCCGGAGGCAGCCGTGCACGCACGGTCCTTCGGTCAGGGCCCGTCTTGCTGGCCCGTGGCCACTGGGGTAGCCTGACCATCCGAGGCGGTGCCGCACTTCCGGCACCGCAATGCTGTTCGCACACATTCCCACACTGCGCCGCCCGGTCATTGCCATGTCCGGTCGCCGAGCGCCCCCGCTGTCATCATGGAAGGCCCTGTCGTGTTCGCCATCATCGCCACTGGCGGCAAGCAGTACCGCGTCGAAGAAGGTCAGGAAGTCACCGTCGAGCGTCTCTCCGGCGACGTCGGTGACAGCATCGACATCCCCGTTGTCCTCGTCGCCGACGGGGGCGACGTCACGACCGGTCCCGACCTGGGCGACCGCACCGTGGCGGCCACGATCACCGACCACACCCGTGGTGACAAGATCCGGGTCTTCACATACAAGAACAAGTCGCGCCAGCACAAGCGCCGCGGCCACCGCCAGCACCACACCGTGGTGACCATCGACTCCATCTGACCCCCCCGCAGTCCACCGTCACGGATTGCGACGAACTCGAAAGGCATCATCATGGCGCACAAGAAGGGCGGCGGCTCGTCCAGCAACGGTCGCGATTCCAACGCACAGCGACTCGGCGTGAAGAAGTTCGGTGGCGAGGTCGTCCGCGCCGGCGGCATCATCGTGCGCCAGCGCGGCACCAAGATCCACCCCGGCACCAACGTCGGTCGTGGCGGTGACGACACGCTGTTCGCACTCGTGGACGGCAATGTCCGTTTCCGCAAGTCGGGCAAGCGCACGACTGCCAACGTCGACCCGGTCGAGGTGGCCTGACCACCTGCCGAGCTGCGCGCAGCCGACTTCGCTGCCAGGGCAGCAGACACGTCGAGGGTGGCCCATCGTGGCCACCCTTCGTCGTTGCCGGACGTCCAGCGCGTATCGTGGCCGCGTCGTGGTCAGCGCACGTGCGCAGCCACGATTGATCATCCGGCCAAGGCCGACCCGCACTGACGCGCCCACCCGGCAACGGCCGATCCGGCTGGTGCCGTGCCGTCCAGACCGTCATGTCCGACCCGAGGGAAGTCGACCCACCGTGAGCGATGCCATCGAGTTCGTCGACGCCGCGTCCATCCACGTCACGGGTGGGCGTGGGGGCAACGGGGCTGCGTCGATGCGGCGTGAGTCCCACGTGCCTCGAGGTGGTCCCGACGGCGGTGACGGCGGACGCGGCGGCAACGTGGTGTTGCTGGCCGATCGAGGGACGGCATCACTGTTGGACGTGCATCGGGCACCGCACCGCAAGGGTGACGACGGTGGGCACGGGTCTTCGCAGCGCAAGACCGGCAAGGACGGCACCGACACGGTGGTGCGTGTGCCGGTTGGCACGGTGGTGCGCGATCGGGACGGCAGGCTCGTCGCCGACCTGACCGCCCATGGCGACCACGTCGTGGCTTCCCGTGGGGGCCGTGGCGGCCGTGGCAATGCCTCGTTCGCCAACGCCCAGCGGCGGGTGCCGAGGTTCGCCGAGTACGGGGAGAAGGTTCGCCAGGTCACCCTGCGACTGGACCTGAAGGTCATCGCCGACGTGGGCCTGGTCGGATTCCCGTCGGCCGGCAAGTCGTCCCTGGTCGGCCACCTCAGTGCGGCCAAGCCGCGCGTCGAGGCGTGGCCGTTCACCACGCTGACGCCCCACCTGGGCGTCATGCGGGCCGGCAATGCTCCCGACGGCACCCCGATCGACGTCGTGCTGGCCGACGTGCCCGGCCTGGTCGAGGGCGCCAGCGAGGGCAAGGGCCTCGGCCATCGGTTCCTGCGTCACGTCGAACGCTGCCGGGTGCTGTTGCACGTGCTCGACACGGCGCCGTTCGACCACGACCGCGACCCGATCCGCGACCTCGAGGTCATCCGCGCGGAACTGGTCGCCCACGACCCGTCGTTGGCCCAGCGCACGGAGGTCGTGGCCCTGAACAAGGTCGACGTGCCCGACGGTCGTGCCATGGCTGAGCTGACCCACGAGCAGTTGGTCGAACGCGGGTGGGAGGTGTTCGAGATCTCGGCCGTGACCGGCGAAGGCCTGGACCCCCTGCGCTATCGCCTCGGAGAACTCGTCGCCCGTGCCCGCGCCAGCGACGAGGTCGAGGTTGCCGGCGACGAAGGCGTGGTGATCACGCTGGCCGAACCCGACGAGGGCTTCACGATCCAGCGCACCGACGAGGGCGAGTTCGAGGTCGTCGGGGCCCGCATCGAGCGCTGGATCCAGATGCTGCCCGTCGACAATCCCGATGCCCTGCGCTACCTGCAGGGGCGCCTGCGGCGTGCCGGGGTCGACCAGGCGCTCGTGGACGCGGGAGCGCGCAGTGGCGACGACGTCGTGATCGGCGATGCCGTGTTCGACTTCGAACCCGAGATCGATGATCTCCCGGAGGAGGAACGACTGGCCATCCTGGCCGCCGAGTTCGACGATGACGACGACGATGGTGACGCTGCCAGGGCCGCGGTGGACGCCGGCGGCTGGGAGACGGTCGCCGACGGGGTGGACCCGGATCGCGGTGCGGGCCACGACCCCGGCGGAGCAGCTGGCCAGTGAGCGACGCCCCGACCCGGTTTCCCCGACCCGACCTGGCCGTCGTCAAGATCGGCTCGTCGTCGTTGCGGGGCCACGACGGCCAACTCGACACGGCCATGGTGGCATCGTTGGCGGAACAGGTGGCGGCAGTCCGTGCAGCGGGCACCCGGGTCGTCCTGGTGTCCTCGGGTGCCGTGGCTGCCGGCATGGGACTGCTGGGCCGCCACGACCGCCCCACGAACCTGCAGATGCTGCAGACCTGCGCGGCCGTCGGTCAGACCGCGCTCATCAATGCCTACCAACGCGTGTTCGCCCGCCACGACCTGGCTGCGGCCCAGATCCTGTTGACCCAGGACGACTTCGTCGGCCGGGGTCGCTACCTCAATGCCCGTCGCACCCTGGCCACCCTGCTCGATCTCGACGTGATCCCGATCATCAACGAGAACGACGCCATCGCGTTCGACGAACTCGCATGGGGTGACAACGACCACCTCGCCGCCCTGGTGGCCTCGATGCTGGATGCCGACCTGCTGGTGGTGCTCTCGGACGTCGACGGGCTCTACGACCGCCCACCGAGCGAACCGGATGCCGTCGTGGTCGACTCGGTCGCGGATCTCGACGACCTCGCGAACCTCGAGATCGGCGGCGTCGGCTCGCGGGTCGGTTCTGGCGGAATGCGCACCAAGGTCGACGCAGCCCACGTCGTGACGGCCTCGGGTGGCCATGTCGTCGTGGCCCGCGCATCGCGCCCCAATGTCGTTGCCGACGTCGTGGCCGGCCGGTCGGTCGGCACGCACTTCGTCGCCGCCACGAGCCGTCGCGACGCGCGCCGCCTGTGGATCGGCTTCGCGCTGCGCACCCGTGGGACGCTCCACGTGGACGCTGGTGCCGCCGAGGCGCTGACCCGCCGCCGGACGTCGCTGCTGGCGGTCGGGATCACGCAGGTGGACGGTGACTTCGCCGCAGGAAGTTGCGTCGCCATCGTTGGTCCTGACAAGGCCGTCATCGGTCGTGGGCTCGTCTCCTTCGACGCGCCCGAGGTGCAGCGGGTGAAGGGACGGCCATCCGCTGCGGTGTCGCCCGACGGCAGCGGCGCACCCGACCGCCCGGTCGTGCATCGCGACCACCTGTTCACGTTCTCCACCTAGACCTGCCGCACGAGACACGGCGACGGACCCGGGGCCGACGGCAGGGGCCGCCCGCTGGGGCCGCCCGCTGGGGCCGCTCGCCGAGGCCGACGGCTGGGGCCGCCCGCCGGGGCCGATCGCCGTGCCGCCTGCGGTCCGACGGGTGCGGTCGGACGGCGAGGTCCGACTACGATCATGCCACGACGACAACGGCATGGTCCCGGGTGTCGTGCGTGCAACGTCGTGACGAGAGGTGTGTCGATGTGGTGGATCGTGGGCATCGCGGTCGTGGTCGTCCTGCTTGCCGCCTGGATCGCCCGGACCTACAACGTGCTCGTCGGTCTGCGCAACAAGTGTGAGGAGGCCTGGTCCGGCATCGACGTCGAACTCCAACGCCGCGCGGACCTGGTCCCGAACCTCGTCGAGGTCGTCAAGGGGTATGCCAGCCACGAGAAGCAGACCTTCGAGCAGGTCGTGAAGGCACGCCGGGCGGTGCAGGCCGCGCGCGGCCCCGTCGAGGCCGAGGCGGCCGACAACATGCTCACGGCGGCTCTGCGCCAGGTCTTCCTGCTCGCCGAGGCCTACCCCGAGCTGAAGGCGTCCACGAGCTTCCTGGAACTCCAGCGCCAACTGGCCACCATCGAGGAGGACATCGCCTTCTCGCGGCGCTACCACAACGCCGTGGTCGAGGACTTCAACACCAGGGTCGAGACGGTGCCCACGATGTTCGTGGCCAGGCCGTTCGGCTTCGATCGTCGTGCGTTCTTCCAGGCCGACGGGGGCTCCCGATCGGTGCCCGAGGTGGCGTTCGACGGAGCTGGGCCCGCCACGTCGGCGTCGCCACCACCTCCGAGTGCGACGGCGTGGCCGTCCGGAACGCAGGCCGACTCCGGGGCGCCGGACACGACCGAGACGGACCCACGGTGAGGGGCCTCGCGCTGCGCCGGGCAGCACCCTGGTTGCTGGCAGCAATGGTCTCGGTGGCCATGCTCGCGGGCCTGGCAGAGGCCGCCCACGCCCAGGGTGGCCCCTGGGACGTCAGCGACTACGACGTCGAGATCACGATCAACGACGATTCGACCTTGACCATCGTCGAGGACATCACGGTCGACTTCAGTGCCCAGCAGCGCGGGATCTTTCGCTACTGGGACGTGGTCGAGTCGCTGCCTGACCCGTTGCCGGCCGAGTCCACGATCCAGCTCGACGGTGATCCCGGTGACTACCAACGCGTCATCGACATCGACGTCGGTGATGTCACGTCCTCGACCGGGGCACC
>DATFMD010000369.1:0-2252 GCA_035267125.1 Nitriliruptoraceae bacterium
CCACCACCACGCAGGTCGCGACCAACGCCCCCGGCCACAGCCATCGGCGGCCGACCAGCAGCACCGAGGCGACCGTCCCGATGACCATGCCTGCTCCGACCGCCGCCCCGAACCAGCCGGCGAACTGGTCGCCGACACCGAGAGCGTCGGACGCCACGACGACGACGGCCACGTCCACGAACCCGAGCACGAAGGCGTACACGGCCACGACGGCAATCGCGAGGCGCGGCCCGGGCGAACGCATGAGCCTCGCCACCGTCGTGCGGATCGGAGGATGCGAGACATTCGGTCTGGTTGCGCCGCGGGGAAGCCGCGCGGCCAGGCCTGCTGCGGCCAGGGCGATGCCACCGAACACGAAGAACGGGATGCTCGCGCCGGCCAGGCCCAAGACGACGGCCACGATGGCCGGACCGGCCAGTGTCGCCGCTCCGGACATCCATCCCAGGAGGACCGTCCCGGTCGTCAGCGTGCGTGGTCGCCGCACCAGCCATGGCAACAGGCTGGCAACGGCCGGCCGGATCGTGGCGAATGCGGACGCCGCCACGGCCGCGGCGGCGTAGACGACCGGGCTGGGCGCACCCATCGCGACCAACGCACCGATGCAGACCTCGACGACCGCGATCACGGCCAGGCCCCCGACCAGGACGCGACGGCCCCCACTGCGCCGCAGGATCCGCCCGACCGTCAAGGCCACGAGCATCGCCGGCACGAGTTGGATCGCCACGACGGCCGATGCCTCCCCGACACCACCACGCCCGTGGGCCAGGATGGTCATCGCGATCCAGGCACCCTCCTCGACCAACTTGAACGCGCCGTAGACGCCTGCCAGGGTCCCCAGCGCCGGCCGCTCGCGCACGGCAGCGTGGACCATGCGGAACCGACCCATCACCACGCCGCAGACTCCTCGGACTCGGTCCCTCGCTCACACGAGGTCAAAATCTACCAACTGCGCCGGGCGGACGACACGACGGACAACACGACGGGCAGCAGGCCGACAGCGTGGTCGGCCCGGCCGGACCCGCCTCGAGCCGACGGGGAGTCCCCCACGTCACTGCTAGCGTGCGTTCGGCGCGGCACGGCGCCGATCAGCCGGTCGACGAGGGGCGGTTGCCACGGTGGGAGACGACGCGCGAGGTGGCGTGGCACGACAGCTCGCTGCGGGCCTCGTGGTGGGAGTCATGGGCGTCTCGATCGCGCTGTCCCTGGCAACACTGGTGTTTCGAGGCGATTTCGCCGACGATCTCGACCACGGCATCGCGTGGGCACTGGTCGGCCTCCTGACGCTGGGACTGGTGGCGGCGTTGGGCAGTTCGATACGCGGCATGGCGGCGGGGCCCCAGGACGTGCCGTCGGTCGTCCTGGCCGGCGTGGCCGTCGAACTGGGTCGTGTCGGTGCCACGCTCCCCACGCTGGCCGCCGTCGTCATCGTGGCGTCGACGGTGACCGGGATCACGATGGTGGCCGTGGGGCGGCAGCGTCTCGGAGGCCTGGTGCGCTTCGTCCCGTACTCGGTGATGGCCGCCTTCCTGGGCGGCACGGGCGTCGTCCTGATCATGGCGGGGTGGTCCGCCCTGTCCGGCGGGTGGCCGATGGCCGGGTTCGGACTGCGCCTGGTGCCCGGGCTCGTGCTGGCGGTTGCCCTGGTCTGGGCGGCCCGTGGTGGCGCACCGGCAGCAACCGGCGCCGTCCTCATCGGGATGGGCCTGGTCGGGTACCACCTCGCAGCGGCGGTGGCCGGTATCGACCCCGCCGACGCCGTGGCCCGTGGATTGGTGCTGGGGCCCTTCCCGAGCGGCAGCATGTTCGACCCGGGCGTGCTCGGGCAACTCGGCCAGGCCGACTGGGGAGCAGTACTCGACCAGGCCCCGGCAATCATCGTGCTGGGCATCCTGACCCTGCTGGGCATGCTGCTCAACCTGGGCGGGCTCGAGCACGAACTCGATCGGGACGTGGACATCGACCGCGAACTCGAGGCCAACGGCGCCGGCGTGCTCCTGGCTGCACCGCTGGGCGGCCTGCCGGGCTTCGTGCTGCTGGGCAACACGCTCATGGCGCGCCGACTCGGTGGCGCCAGCCGCGTGCCGCCCGTCATCGCAGCCGGCCTCGCGCTGGTCGTGCTGGCAGTGGGGGCGGACGTGCTCACCCTCGTTCCGGTGCTGATCACGGGGGGCGTGCTGGTCACGATCGGGCTGGACTTCGTGATCACGTGGTTGTGGGAGGTCCGCCATCGCGTCGGCATCGTCGAACACGGG
>DATFMD010000370.1:0-17556 GCA_035267125.1 Nitriliruptoraceae bacterium
CTGGGCGACCTCGAACGCACGGCCACGTCGGTGGCACTGCTGTTCCAGGAACTGGCGGACCGGGCCGAGGCGGTCCGAGCCCGCGGCAACGCCTGAGCAGGCTGACTGGCCGGTACCGCGACCCTTCACGTCCGGGCCGGGCACCACCGAGCCCGCTCCCGGGTTCACCCCCAAACGGCGACCGTGACACCCCAGCTCGCGGCGGCCAGCACCAGTCCCATGATGGACTCGCGCCAGGCCAGCACCGGACGTGCCTCCTCGATCGCCGTGACCACCAGGGTCGAGAACGTCGTCAGTCCACCGCAGAAACCGCTGCCCACGACCAGGGCGACCGACGGCTCGACGGCATCGACGGAGACGCTGGCCACCAGCACCCCGAGCACGACGGCACCCGTGCGGTTGGCCCAGTCCATGCCCCGGGGGTGGCCCAACCACTGGCCCAGCGCATCACGGGCCACCGCGCCCAGCGCCCCTGCCACGGCAACCAACGGCCATGCGAGCCAGCCACTCATGCGCGCGCTCCCACGGGCGGCGACCCGTCCAACTCGAGGCCGAGGCGAGCCAGCCACAGTCCTCCGACCACCGTGACCCCGACGTGCACGACGACCCACCAGGCCGGCAGGCCCCGCGCGACCAGGACAACCGCGTCGACCACGAACGTCGAGAAGGTCGTGAAGGAACCCAGCACCCCGACCAGCAGGAACTGGCGCTGCAGCGGTCGCCGGACGCGACCGGTGAGCATCCCGAGCAGGAATGCCCCGAGCAGGTTCACCACCACGATGGTGCTGACCGACCATCCGGCCGGCAGCACCTCGACCGAGCCGGCCCGCACGAGCGTGCCAACGGCACCACCGGCACCGACGACCAGCACACGCCGGGCGGTCTCGGCCCCACGTGTCCCATCGCTCACGCGCCGGGCTCCACGGGCATCCCCGGCCGACTCCCACCGTCAGCGGAGGTTGACGTGGCAGAGGTTGACGCGGCCACGGCATCGGCCGACGACCCTTCACTCGTGGTCGGCTCCGCAGTGGCGGACGGATCCACCCGGGTGGTCGGCTCGGCAGTGACGGCCGGATCGACAGCGGCGGCCGGATCGACCGAGACGGTCGGGTCGGCACCGGAGTTCGGGTCGGCCACGGCGACGTCGAAGGGGCGCACTGCCATCGCCAGGCGCCAGGCCGCCGTCCACACCAGCGCTGCCCCCAGCAGGTGGAACAGGACCGGGACGGGAGGCACACCGAGCGCGTACTGGGCGTAGCCGAGCGCCCCCTGGGCCAGTTCCAGCCCCAGGAGCACGATCACGGCGCGCTGGGCTCGACGCGCGCCCATGACCCGGGCCACCACCAGCACCGCCACGGTCGCCCCGAGCAGCAGCCACACCGCATCGGCATGCAGCACGGCCACGGTCCGGATGTCGAGTCCGAGTCGCTGGGTCCCGGGTTCGCCGCCGCTGTGGGGGCCGGATGCGGTGACCAGCGTGCCGATGACCACGACTGCCGCAGCCGCCACCACCACGAACGCGGTCAACGGACGCAGCGGCGCCACGTCGTCGGCAGGTGGTCCTGTCCCCACGGTGGCGCGGTCGTGCAGGGCCACGGCTGCCGCCACCAACACCATCGACGCGACCAGGTGGGTGGCAACGACCAACGGCGACAGCCCGGTCAGGACCGTCACTCCGCCGATCACCGCCTGCACCAGGACGCCCACGGGCTGCACGAGGGCAAGCCGCCAGATGCCACGACGCCCGCGCGCCTCCCGTCGCGCCGCCAGCACCACCCACACCGCCACGCCGAGCACGACGAACGTCATCAGTCGATTGCCGAACTCGATGAACGTGTGCCATTCGGCGGTGGACGCCTGCGGCACGACGGAGCCGCCCTCGCAGGTGGGCCAGTCCGGGCAGCCAAGTCCAGAACCCGTGATCCGCACGACGCCACCCGTCACGATGATGGCGATGTTGGCGACGATGGCGGCCAGGGACGCCCGCGCCAGGCCGGGGAAGGCCGGGCCCGCAGCGGGCTCGGCCGGTGACGTCGAGCCGGACGGGCCAAGGCGTGGATCAGCAGTGGACATGGGCGTCAGGGTACGACAGGACGAGTCGATCCCCCGACCTCACCGAAGGCCCCGTCGGCGTACGATGACGCGCGAGCCCACTGCCACCTGCACTGGCTCGGTTTCCTCGTTCACCACAGCAAGGGTCGGGTGTGAACTCGTCGGGTGTCCCCGAGTCGCCGTCGGCGGCGGTGCGGTCGGACGGCGCTGCCACGACCGCCCGGACCGAGCCCTCGGCCACGTCCCGGGTCGATGCCCGGCCAGAGGACACCACGACCGCGGGCGAGCGGCACCCGGGCGAGCAGCACGCGGGCGGGCAGCACGCGGCCGACCACGGGGACGCAGCGGCGGACGCCGGGGTGGGTCCCCTGCACGGCTCCCCGTCACGCCGCTCCCGCGCGATGGCCTGGGTGGCCGTCACCAAGCCCCGCATCATCGAACTGTTGCTGGTCACGACCGTGCCGACGATGGTCGTCGCCGCGCAGGGATGGCCCGGGTGGGGGCTGGTCGTGGGCACCGTGGTGGGTGGCACCCTGTCGGCGGGCGGCGCCAACGCCATCAACAACTGGTACGACCACGACATCGACCGGTTGATGGCCCGGACGGCGCAGCGGCCGACCGCCCGCGACACCGTGACACCTCGCCAGGCGCTGGGCCTGGGCATCGTGTTGGGCATCGCCGGGTTCGTCGTCCTGGCCCTGACCGCGAACCTGCTCGCAGCCAGCCTCGCCACATTCGGCCTGCTGTTCTACGTGTTCGTCTACACCATGACGCTCAAGCGTCGCACCCCCCAGGCAGTGGTGATCGGGGGGATCGCCGGCTGCATGCCCGTGTTGACTGGCTGGGCTGCCGTCGGGGCGCCGTTCAGCGATCCGACTCCCTGGCTGCTCTTCGGCCTGCTGTTCTGGTGGCAGCCACCCCACTTCTGGGCGCTGGCCATGAAGTATCGCGACGACTATGCCCGGGCGGGGCTGCCCATGATGCCGGTGTCCTGGGGCGCCGACGAGACGACGCGCCAGATCCTGCTCAACAGTTGGCTGATGCTGCCCCTGGTCGTGCTCACGATCGTGGGAGCGCCGACCACCTGGGTCTTCGGCGTACCCGCGCTCGGCCTGACCGCGGTCTGGTTGCTGCTGGCCCACAAGCTGCGCCGCACCCGCACCGTCGCCGACGCGATGCGCCTGTTCCACTTCTCGACGGTCTACCTCGCGGCGCTGTTCATCCTGGCGGCCATCGATGCGGTCATCTGAGCCAGCACGCCCAGCCCGGCATCAGGTCCCGAGGCGTCCCACCACCTCGACCAGCCATCTCCCGCCACATGGGATCAGCGCGCGGACGGCTTCAGCGGGCGGACGGCTTCAGCGGGCGGACGACGTCAGCGGGCGGACGGGGTCAGCCGGAGAACGTGGCGACGCCGTACATCGTCGAGGGGTGGACGGTGCACACGAAGTAGAACTGCTCCGGCTGTTGCCCGCCACCGCCTTCCTCTGCAGGCTCGTCGCCTTCCACGGCCGGCCATCCGAACTCGTAGGCGCGGATCTCCTCACCGAGGAAGGGCGCCGGGATCTCGGGTGTCAGCGACTCGGTCCCGAGTCCATCGACACTGGCGCCGAAGTCGCCCTCGTCGGGCAACGCGAAGATGGCGAGGTTGTGCTCGGCCGTGGTGTCGAGGTTGTCGAAGGCGTAGGTGAACATCGACGCGTCCTCGGGTGACTCCAGCGACCACTCCTGGGTCGGCTCGCAGCCTCCGTCGGTGGGCAGGCAGAACGACGACAGGTCCTGGGCGGCCAGCATCGGCGCGTCCGGCGGGACCTCGGCCAACAGGAAGGCCGGGCCGTGGGGCTCGGCGTTGACGTTGAGGTCGTCGGCCGGAATGTCGAACGCGCCCGTGGCGATGGCGATGCCGATCGCCAACGGGCCCACGATCGCCAGGGTCGCCCCAACCATCTTGCCTCGACCCATGTCGTCCTGCGATGCGGCCAGGGCGATGGCCACCAACACCCCGGCAGCACCGACGATCGCCAGGGCGGCGGCGCCTTCGCGGGTGTTGTAGAGCAACAGCCAGGCAAAGAACCCGATGGCCGCGACGACCACGACCACGATGGCCAACGGGATGACGACGGGCAGGAAGCCGCGCGTGCGAAAATCGTCGTTCATGACAGGTCCATCGATGGATTCGGATGCGGGGAGGAGGTCAGGGTCATGGCGTGGTCGGCGGCGGTCACAGCGACACCACATCGGGGGTGGAGCGCGCCCGTTTGGCGGCCTGCTCGGCACGTTCGTTGGCGGCTGCCCAGCGGAAGTACTTCACCGCGATCACACCCCACAGGAAGAAGCCGCCGACGATCTTCATGATGACCCCACCGACGCGCATGTCGTCGATCAGGGTGACGCCCCAGGGCCGCGACGCGTTCGCGTAGACGGGGTACAGCGCCGACTCGCCGAAGATCAGGAAGGCCGAGGGAACGGTCGGCACGATCGTCATCATGAACAGGTAGACCATGCCCGGCAGGGGGTTCAACTGTCGAATGATCGTGGGGAACGGACTCATCACGTTGGCCCACATCAGCGTCGCCGCGGCGATCAGCACGAGGTGGTCGGCAGCGTGGAACAGCTCGTTGGACAGCTGTGCCGACACGACGGCGGGCACGTGGGTGACGAGGAACACGATGTTGAACAGGATCCCGGCGACCAGCGGCCTGGCGAGCCACTTCACGGTCGCCCGGAACCGGTCGTTGCGCAACAGCACGTCGCCCATCCACTCGGGCAGGCCCATCAACAGCAGCGGCGGAATCACCAGGGCCTGGAGCAGGTGCTGGAACATGTGGAAGCTGAACAGGTGCTCCGACAGCGCCGCCACGGGCCAGCCGTCCGAGATCCAGAACACCGCCACGCCGGCCACCCACATGGTGGCCTGGCGTCGGGTCACGGCGGACCGTCCCGGTGCCATGTCGGCGCCGTGGCGTCGCACCAGGCCCCAGTAGCCGACCAGCAGCCCGAGCGACAGCAGCGTCACGTCCAGGGGGAATCCCGCCTGGATGTCGACGCCGCCGAGAGTGAAGTCCATCAACCCAACCCCTACACGTCCAGCAAGGGCACTTCACCAAGTGCCAGGAAGACCACCACGTAGAGCACCAGCGCTCCGACCAGGCCGGTCAGCAACAACTTCGAGTACAGGTCGGTGTCGAACTTGAGGTGCATGAAGAAGCCCACGATCAACGCGAACTTGATGGCCATGAGCACGAGCAGCAACGGCACGGTGAACGGGCCGAAGTCGATGAAGTAGGTCGAGAACTCCATCGCGGTGAGGACCGCCAGCACGACGGCGACCTGGATGTAGAACGCCACCGATGGCTCGTGTGCCGCGGCATCGAGTTCGTCCGTCTCGGACAGGCCCGTGGAGGTGGTCGCGCTCATGGTCTCTGCTCCTTGGTGCGGGGTGCCGGGGTGGTCCGCGTCGCCTGGCCGCCGACCCGGATGGGGCGGTGGCCGGGCCGCGCGGTCAGCCGTAGGGAATGAGGTAGACGACGACGAAGATCAGGACCCAGATGATGTCGACGAAGTGCCAGTACAGGCCGATGACCTCGGTCTTGCGATGCTGGTCGGGCTTGACCTTGCCGATGCCGGCGTAGGCCCACAGTCCGAGCAGCATGATGATGCCGACCGTGACGTGCAGGCCGTGGAAGCCGGTCAGCACGAAGAACGAGGAGGAGAACGGGCTGGTGGTCAGCTCCAGGCCCTCCTTGTAGAACTTGGTGAACTCGTAGGCCTGGCCACCGACGAAGACCAGCCCCTGCAGCGCCGTCGCCAGGATCCACAGCCGCATCCGGCGCATGTCGCCGTGCACGTGGGCGTGGTGGGCCAGGACCATCGTCAACGAACTCATCAGCAACACGAACGACGAGATCGAGGTGTAGACGATGTCGAACAGTTCGACCCCCGGCCCGCCGGCCGTGGTGTTGAGGTAGAGCAGGTACGCGGTGATGAAGGCACCGAAGAACATGAACTCGGAGCCAAGGAAGACCCACATCGCCAACTTGCGATTGTCGATCCCGAGGGAGGATTGGTCTACGGCGCTCACTTGCCGCCTCCTTGCACGTGGGGTGTCGAGATGACCGCGCTCAATGTGCGACCTCGGGCTCGTAGTCGTCATCGCCATCGGCCAGGGGTTCGAGGATCCATCCGAAGACGCCGATCAGCATCACCACTGCACCGATCACCACGAGCGGCGCCGACACGAAGACCACGCCGTAGCCCAGCACGCACATGCCCAGCGGGGAGACCAGCGGCCACCACGAGTTGTCGGGCATGTGGATGTGGTTGCCCTGCGAGTCGTGCAGGCCATCGTCGTGGGCGTCGTCGTGATCGGCCGAGGCCCCCACCGGGATCCGGCGGATGGCACCGTCGTCGGCCTCGGCGTACTTCTTCTCCCAGAAGTCATCCCGCGCAGTCACGACCGGGATGTCCTTGAAGTTGACGTAGGGCGTGGGCGATGGCGTTTCCCATTCCAGGGTCCGGGCGTCCCACGGGTCGTTGCCCGACGGTTCACCGTTGCGGATCGACCTGATCAGGTTGACCAGGAAGACCAGGGCCGAGAGGGTGAGCACGAGCACACCGGCCGTGGACAACTGGTTGTACAGCAGCACGTCGCCGCCCAACTCGCCGGGCAGGACCGCCGTGCGGCGCGGCTGGCCGAGCAGGCCGGACATGTGCATGGGGCCGAACGTCAGGTTGAACCCGAGCAACCAGGTCCAGAAGTGCCACTTGCCCCAGGTCTCGTTCATCAACTTCCCGGTGACCTTCGGGAAGTAGAAGTAGATCCCGGCGATGAGTCCGAACAGGGCCCCACCGAACAGCACGTAGTGGAAGTGGGCGACGATCCAGTAGGTGTCGGTCTGCTGGGCATCGTGGGGCACGATCGCGTGGGTCACGCCCGACAGCCCACCGATGGTGAACATCGACACGAACCCGACGGCGAACAGCATGGCAGTGGTGAAGCGAACCTTGCCACCCCACATCGTGAACACCCAGTTGAAGATCTTGATGCCGGTCGGGACGGCGATGAACATGGTGGTCAGGCCGAAGGCAGCACGCGCCACCGGGCCGACCCCCGAGGTGAACATGTGGTGGGCCCAGACACCGAAGCCGATGAAGCCGATGGCGACGCCGGCGAACACCATGGCCGAGTAGCCGAACAGGGGCTTGCGGGAGAAGGTCGGGATGACCTCTGACACCAGCCCCATGGCCGGCAGGATCATGATGTAGACCTCGGGATGCCCGAACAGCCAGAACAGGTGCTGCCACAGGATCGGGTCACCGCCCGTTGCCGGTTGGAAGAACTGGGTCCCGAAGGACACGTCGAACTGGAGCATGAACAGCGCCACCGCGATGATCGGCAACGCGAACAGCAACAGGAAGTTGGTGATCAGGGTCATCCAGGTGAACACCGGCAGGCGCATCATCGTCATGCCCGGCGCCCGCATGTTGAGGATCGTCGTGATGAAGTTCACTGCAGCCGACAGCGACGAGATGCCCACGATCTGCAGGCCCATGGCGTAGAAGGCCATGTTGTGCCCGGGGATCTGCGTCGACAGCGGCGCGTAGCCGAACCACCCGCCATTGGGCACGGCGCCCCACAGCACCGACGAGTACAGGAACAGGCCCCCGAACAGGAACACCCAGTAGGAGAACGCGTTCAGCCGCGGGAAGGCGACGTCGCGCGCACCGATCTGCAACGGCATGAGGTAGTTGAAGAACGCCGCCCCCAGCGGCATCACGACCAGGAACACCATGGTCAGGCCGTGCAGCGTGAAGGCCTGGTTGTAGACCTCGGCGGTCACGAGGCTCGACTCGACCTCGGCCAACTGGGCGCGGATGACCCAGGCGGAGCCACCGCCCAGGGCGAAGAACACCAGGACGGTCCAGAAGTACATGATCCCGATGCGCTTGTGGTCCGTCGTGGTCATCCAACTCCAGAAGCCCGTCATGGACTTGGGCCGGGTGAACACGCTCGGACTGGTGCTCGGGGCGGTGGTGCTCGCCATCTTCATCTCCTGGTGCGTGTGGGTGCCGCAGGATCGCTGTGGGTCGTCGTCGTGGAGCGGTCAGGGGTGACGCGGGCGGCGGCGGCTCGACACGCGGGCCAGTCGCCACTGCGGGCGTTCATTCCATCGTGAGCAGGTAGGCGACCAGCGCGTCGATCTCGGCCTGGGGCAGGGTGTTGAAACTCGGCATGCCGACGCCGTCGGCCGAGCGCATCGGCTTCTGGGCCGGCGCGTCATACACCCACGCCGTCAACTGGTCGACGTTGGGCACGTCCGTCCACCCGCCATTGGGATCGTCGGGGTCGTCGAGTTCGTAGAGGTCGAAGATGGCCCCGGCGAACTCCTTGCGGCTCATCAGGTGGGTGAGGTTGGGGCCGGTGTTCGCATTGAAGTCCTCACCCGAGGTCACGCCGTCGGTGCGGATCTGGTGACAGGCTGCGCAGTTGTTCTGGAACGATGCCCAGCCCTGTGCGACCTGGGTGGCGTCGGCGTCACCGACCAGGCTGGCCAGGTCATCGGGCGTGGCGACCTGGTCGACCTGGGTGTTGGTCGTCCAGTCGGGGTTGGCGTCGGCCACCGCGGCGGCCACGGGCGAGCCCTCCTGCTGCTCGGCCACCCAGGCATCGAAGTCCCCGGCCGTCAGGACCACGCCACGGTTGCGCATGTTGACGTGCGACAGGCCGCAGTACTCGGTGCACTGGCCCAGGTAGCGACCCGGTTCGTCAGCGCTCATGTTCAACGTCACGACCCGTCCCGGGATCACGTCCTGCTTGCCGGCCAGCGCCGGGATCCAGTAGCTGTGGAGCACGCCGTTGTCGGGAAGACCGGACTCCTCGGCACGCATCTCCAGGGTGATGTTGGTGTCTTCGGGGATGACCAGTTCGTTGGCCGTGATGATGCCCGAGTCGGGGTAGCGATACTCCCACCACCACCGGTGCCCGATCACCTCGACCACCATCGCGTCATCCGGTTCCGCAGACAACTCGAACACCTGCTGGACCGTCGGCACCGCGATCGCGCTCAGGATCAGGGCCGGGATGACGGTCCAGACGATCTCCAGCCGCGTGTTGCCGTGCACCTGTGCGGGGACCTCGTCGTCCTCGTCGCCCTTGCGGCGGTACCGGAAGACCGTGAACAGGATCAGGCCCTGCACGAAGATGAACACGAACAGGGCAATCCACATCACCAGGACGAAGAGGCTGTCGGGCCGCTCGGCGTAGTAGCCGGCGGGGTCCAACATGGTCTGGTCACCCGAGCACGCCGCCAACAGCACGGCGACGGCCAGCAGGCCAACCACGCGACCACGTCGTGATGGTGTCCGCAATGGGTTGCGTCGCACCGTGTGTCTCCTCGTTCGGCCGGACCTGGGTGCCCGGCGGGTGTCTCGTGGCGTCACGACGTGTGCGCCGATGCCGCGCGCATGCTGCAGGTTGTCGGGACGAACTGCCCGGCACGCGATCGAGCCGACGGAGGCACGCCACGCCGTCCACGTCCGGGGGGCTCATCCTAGCGGGAGCCTGACCGCGGGTACCAACGGAGCGGCGAGGGATGCCGCGTCGGGCATCGAACAGGGTCACCTGGTGCCCGACGCGGAGCCGGAGGCGCCTGCCTGCGCCCGCCGGTCTCACCCGCCCGGGCCCCCCTCACGGCTCCCACGAGAACGTGGCAGCGGCAGCGACGGTGGCGACGACGCCCCAGGCGAACACGACCACGATGCCGACGACGTCGACGGAACCGGGAACGGCCAGCGCCGACCGCAGGACGTCACCGAGCGCGCCCGAGGGCAACAGGCCGGCGAACGCTGCGACCGGGCCGGGCAACGACGCCGGATCGAAGGCCAGGCCGCTGACCAGCACCAGGACCAGGAACAGGGTGTTGGACAGCGCCAGCGTCATCTCTGCCTTGAGCGAGCCGGCCATCCACAGGCCGATGGCGGCGAACACGAACCCTCCCAACAGCGTGCCCAGGACCGCCACCACCACCATCCCGTTCGTGCGCCAGCCCAGGAACAGGACCGCGACGGCCAGGATGGCCACGACCTGGAAGGCGACCATCGCCACCACCGCCAGGCCCTTGGCCATGAGGTAGCCCGTGTGCGTCAGCGGTGTGGCGCCGATGCGTTTGAGGACGCCGTACTTGCGCTCGAAGGCGGTCTGGATGGCCACGGCCACCAGGCCGGTGCCCATCGACGAGATCACCAGCACGCCCGGAACCAGGAAGGCGACGGGGTCGTCACCCACGGGCAGGATGTCGACCACCGAGAAGAAGACGAGCACGCCCAACGGGATGCCCAGGGTCACCAGCAGGCTCTCCGGGTTGCGCAACAGGAGGCGCAACTCCAGTCCGGCCTGGGCACGCACGGCCCGGTGCCGAGGAGCGGGCGCGCCCATCAGCCGTCTCCCCTGGTCGGCCTGTCGCCGCCGTCGCCGCGCCCGCCGTCGCGGCGCCCGCCGGCACCACCGGGGCCGTGTCGCCGCCGCCCACTCTCGCCGCCCTCCACCAACTGGAGGAACAGTGTCTCGAGCGAGTGACTCCCGGCATTCAACGACGTCATCGTGATGCCCTGCGCCTGGAGCGCAGCGGCCAGGGCAGCGATGATGTCGGGGCCCGGAGTGTGGGCAAGACGGTGGCTGGTACGCCCCAGGCGGGTGACCGGCGCGCCGACCTGCGCAGCCACTGCCGTCACGTCGACGGGCCCATCGGTCGCGAAGGAGATGTCGGTGCTGGCCATCAGTTGGGACGGCGTGCCGGCGGCGACGACGCGGCCGTGGTCGATGATGACCACGTCGTCGGCCAACTCCTCGGCTTCGTCCAGCAGGTGGGTCGTGAGGACGACCGTCACACCGTCGGACTGCAGGTCCCTGATGGTCTCCCATGTCCGGCGGCGAGCAGACGGGTCGAGACCGGCCGTGGGCTCGTCGAGGAACGCCACCTCGGGACGCCCCACGAGCGCCAACGCCAGGCACAGGCGCTGCTTCTGGCCACCGGACAGGTCACGGAACCGGGTCGACAGGGCGTCGTCGAGTTGCACCCGGCCCAGGAGTTCGTCCACGTCGAGCGGATCGCTGAACATGCGAGCGGCCACGTCCAGGACTTCGCGCGGGAATGCCTGGGGGTAGACCCCCTGCTCCTGCAGCATCACGCCCAGCCGTGGCCGCAGGTCGGCCGCGTCCGCCACCGGGTCGCGCCCCAACACACGCACGGTGCCGGCATCTGGTCGCCGAAAGCCCTCACAGGTTTCGACGGTGGTCGTCTTGCCGGCCCCGTTGGGCCCGAGCAACGCCAGGGTGCGCCCGGCCTCGACCACCAGGTCGAGGCCGTCGACGGCGACGGTGTCGCCGTAGCGCTTGACCAGGCCAGCCACTTCGATGGCGGGAGTCGTCACGGTGGCGGCCTGGGTCGCGGACGGGGAAGTGCACTGGCCCGGGTGCGGTGACGGAAGGCGCCACGGCCCCGCTGCAGGTCGAGTGTCCGGCAGGAGGCTATCGGTCGTGCCAGGACCCACCATGCCGACAGGCGGTGTCGTAGGCTCCGGGCATGGATCCCACCACCACTGACGCCGCGGGCACCGATCCACGTGACGAGGCCGACGCAGCCACCACCTCCGCGCTGACGGCGGCCGGCATCGACGTCGACGCAGAGATCGACACCACACGGTCCGGCAACGGCGCGTCAGGGTCCGGAACGCGAGCGATGCGCGGCCTGTTCGACCGCGTCCCGACACGCCTGACCCTCGCCCTGATGGTGGGCACGGCGGTCGGCATCATGATCGCGGCCGCCGCCCGTGCCATCCTCGGCGCCGCCAGCACGCTGGTCATCAACCTGGTCGTCGCCCTGTTCCTGTCCTTCGGGCTCGAACCCGCCGTCAAGTGGCTGGCCGACCGTGGCATGCGACGCGGGCTTGCCACCGGGTTGGTGTTCGTCGCCGGATTCCTGATCACCTTCGGATTCTTCGCGGCCATGCTCCCGCTGATCCTCGACCAGGGCGGCACGCTGGTCAACAACGCCGACCAGATCCTCGGCGGCCTGATCGACAACGCCGCACGCCTGCCCGGGGAAGTCGGCACGGGCATCGCCGAATGGCTGACCGAGTTCGAACAGGAACTTCCCAACCGCGTCCCCGAGTACCTCGAGAACATGGGCCAGGGGGCGATCAGCGTCGGGGCCAGCGTCCTGGGATCACTGTTCAACCTGCTCACGATCGCGCTGGTGACCTTCTACATGACGGCCGATGCACCGAAACTGCGGGCGGTGGTGACGTCGCGGATGCGGCCGGCTCGCCAGGAGGAATTCCTCAGCATCTGGGAGGTGGCGATCGACAAGACGGGAGGCTACGTCTACTCGCGGGTGCTGACGCTGGTCGTGTCCACGATCTTCCACTCGATCGCCTTCACGGTGATCGGGCTGGACTACCCGGTGGCCCTGGGGTTCTGGGTTGGGGTGGTCTCGAGCCTGATCCCCGTGATCGGCACCTACATCGCCGGGATCCTGCCGGTCATCGTCGCCCTGGCCGGGCAACCCACGGACGTGATCTGGGTACTGGTCGCCCTGACGCTCTACCAGGGCGCCGAGAACTACCTGATCGCGCCTCGCATCACCGCACACACGTTGTCGCTGAATCCAGCGGTCACGTTCGTCAGCGTGTTGCTCGGGGCCAGCCTGATGGGTGCCTTCGGGGCCCTGCTCGCCATCCCCGTCGCGGCCATCATCGCCGCCCTGTTCTCGGCCACCGCCGAGGCCCATGCCCCCCACCCTGACGAGGGAGGCGACGATCCTCCCACGGCTGGCGCCGAACGCGGCGGTCCTGCTTCGAATGACGACTCGTCAGACGAGATCGACGTCGCCGTCGTCGAACTGGCAGACGAAGCCCCCAGTCGAGGCGCCGAGGGCCAGCGCGAACGACGCGACGGTGGCTGAACCGGTCGAGACCTGGCGCGCCACGGTCACCGGGCCACCACCGGAAGCCGCCGCGATCAGCCTGTGGCAGGCCGGCGCCGACGCGGTCGAGGTCACGGCCACGGCCGCCATCGGCTTCTTCCCGGTCGACGGCGACGACGCCGACCCGCCCCCCCTGGCTGCAGCCGATGCGACCGTGGCATGGACCCGCCTGCCCGCCGAGGACCACATGGCAGCGTGGCGTGCGGCCTCCGTCCCGGTCCGCGCGGGCAGGTTCGACCTCGTGCCTGCCCACCACGTCGATTCCCACGTCACCCCGACGGAACTGCACCGCATCGTCATCGACGCCGGCATGGCATTCGGGTCCGGGCACCACGACACCACCGCCGGGTGCCTCGAGCAACTCGACCACGTGCCGGTGGCCGGACGGCGGATCCTCGACGTCGGCACGGGCACCGGCATCCTCGCAATCGCGGCAGCCATGGCAGGCGCAGACACCGTCGTCGGCGTGGACACCGACCCCCAGGCCATCGAGGTCGCCCGTCGCAACGCCGACGTCAACGGTGTGGAGGTGGAGTTGGCACTCGGATCGACCGAGGTCGTCGACGGTCCGTTCGACGGCGTGCTGGCCAACCTGTTGACGGGCCTGCTGGTGGAACGCGCATCCGACCTCGCCGCGTTGGTCGGCCCCGGTGGGTGGCTCGTTGCCAGCGGGGTCGGCATCCCGCGCACGCCAGTCGTCGTCGCTGCCCTGGACGACGCCGGGTTCACCGACATCGACGTCCACCACCGCGGCGACTGGGCGGTCCTGACCGGGGCACGTCCATGACCAGGCGCGGCAGGCACGCCGACGCCTCGTCGACCCGACCCGGCAGGCAACCCGTGGAGACCGTGGTGGATGGCTTCACCCACGGCGGCGAGGGCGTGGCCCGCATCGACGGCAAGGCCGTGTTCGTCGCCGGCGCGCTGCCGGGTGAACGGGTGCGCGTCAGGGTGACCGCCGAACGCAAGCGCTGGGCCCGTGCCGACCTGCTGGACGTGCTCGAGCCCGCTCCCGAGCGGGTCACGCCGCCATGCCCGTACGCCGCCGCCTGTGGCGGCTGTGACCTCCAACACGTGTCGGTGGCCGGACAACTGCACCTCAAGACCCGCGTCGTGCGCGAACAGCTGGAGCGCATCGGCCGGCTGACCGAGCCACCGGTGCGCGACTGCGTCCCCGTGGGTCCCGCCCTGGGGTACCGCACCCAGGCCCGGATGCATGCCGATGCCGACGGGCACCTGGGATTCCATCGCCACGGCACCAACGACGTGGTCCCCGTCGACCGCTGCATCGTGCTGACACCTGCGGCCCAGTCCATCCGCGATGTCGTCGGCGACAACTCCGGATCGGTCGAGGCCACGCTGCACGCCACTTCGACCGGGGACCGTGCCGCCATCCTGACGACCGACGCGCCCCCCGTGCCCGTCGGCGCCGACACCATGCTGGGCGTGCGTTCGCCCGACCACCGGGCCCACACGCCGCCTGACTGGGTGCAGGGGTCGGGCGTCGTCGGCGAACACGTCGCCGGCTTCGACTTCGACGTCACCGCCGGCGGATTCTTCCAGGGCAACATCCCGGGTGCCGAGGCCCTCGTCGCCGCCGTCCTGGACGCCGTCGCCACCCTTGCCCCAGACGACGCGGCCCAGGATGCAGCCGCCCCGGCTGCGGATGACGCGGACCCGGGTGCCAGCGACGACGCACCAACCGATCGCACCGCGCCAACCGAACGGGCCCCGCTTGTGTTGGACCTGTACGCGGGGGTCGGCCTGTTCACGCTGCCGCTTGCCGCGACGGGCGCCAGGGTGACGGCCGTGGAGGTGGTCGCCGACGCCGTCGCCCACCTCGCCGACAATGCTGCCCGCGCGGGCCAGGCCGACCGCATCGTTCCCGTGACCGCGGACGTCGCTGCCTTCGTCGACCGCTCTGACCTGCCGGACCCCGACGTCGTCGTGGTGGACCCGCCCCGCACCGGCTGCGGCATCGAGGTGATGACGGCGCTGGCGGCCACGGCACGTTCGATGATCGTCTACGTCGCCTGCGACCCGGCTGCGTTGGCACGCGACGCCCGCGTGCTGGTCGAGGCCGGATGGACACTGCTGCAGGTGCGCCCGTTCGACCTGTTCCCCATGACCCACCACGTCGAGGCGGTCGCCACATTCACCAGGCACGACTGACCAACCACCTGGCACCACGACTGCGCGTACCGCCACCAACCCACCTGTCGCCACCAGCCTGCCTTCCGCCAGCGACGGCACGGCATACTGGGTCCAACGAGCATCCAGTTGCAACGACCCGGGACGTTGATGGCCGGACCCCTCACCACCCTGACCACGCTGATGCGTCGTCGCGACGATGGTTCCTCGCGCCGACCTCGGCGGCCACTCGGGCCGATGTTGCGGGAAGAGGCAGCCCACGCCGTTGCCCAAGTCGCCAAGCCGGCCACGCTGGTCGCCGCCCTCGTGGCCGGCGCGACCGTCTTCGTCGTCCTTGGTCCCGCCACCCCCGGGCCGGTGGTTCCCAATGCCTGGTTGCCCATCCTGGCGAGCCTGCTGGCGCTGCTGGCCGCGGTCTTCGCACACCTGCTGCTGGCTCGAACTGCACGGTCCGGCAGGCAGGACGACGTCGTTGCAGCCATCGCCGCCGTGGCGCTCGTCGTCGCCGGCACCGTCGTCATCGCCACCCTGCTCGACCTGTTGACATCGACCTTTCCCGCCCGAACGGGCAGCATCAGCCTCGATGCCAGTCTCGACGTGGATCCGTTCATTGCCGTGGCCGGCGTCCTCCTCGCCATCGGTGTCGTCGCGTCGGCGGGCGGGCGACGCATGGGGCTGCCGACCTCACTGCTGTTCCTGGCCATCGGTGTCCTGGTCGGCCCCGACGGCTTCGGCTGGGTCCAGGTCGGACCCGGCACGGTCCGCAACATGGCCATCGTGGCCCTGGTGGTGATCCTGTTCGACGGTGGCGCCACGACGTCGCTGGCCGACCTGCGACGGGCTGCCGCCCCCGGGGCCGTGCTGGCCACGATCGGGGTCATGGCCACCGCGGCGATCACGGCCGGGATCGTGCTGCTGGTGCTGCCCGGCGCAGGGCCTCGAACGGCATGGCTGGTGGGTGCCGTGGTGGCGTCCACGGACGCCGCAGCGCTGGCCAACATGTTGCGTGGCATCAAGCTGCCGCATCGCGTCGAGTCCCTGCTGCGCATCGAGTCGGGTGGCAACGACCCGATCGCGGTCATGCTCACGATCGGCATCCTGGCGAGTTGGGATGCGCCCATCGGCGCGGGTGCCTGGGTGTCCTTCGCGCTGTGGCAACTGGTGGGCGGACTGCTCACCGGGATCGTGGTTGGCGCCATCGGCGGTCGAGTGATCGAACGTCTCGACCTGCCCGGCGTGTCGCTGTACCCCGTGCTCGCCCTGGCACTGGCCGGGGTCGCCTACGGCACCGCCGCCGTGCTGGGTGCGTCCGGCCTGCTGGCCGCCTATGCCGCAGGCGTCGTCCTGGCGGCCTCCAGTCCCCGCCACCGACGAGGCGTGCAGCGCTTCACCGCGGGGGTTTCCAGCGTGGTGGAGGTGGGCCTGTTCCTGTTGTTGGGCCTGCAGGTCCAGCGCGCCGGACTGCTGGACGTTGCGATCCCCGGCATCGTCATCGCGCTCGGCCTGATCATGGTGGCCCGCCCGATCGCGGTGGTCGTGTCGCTGGCAGGATTCCGACTTCCCCCTCGAGAAGTGGGGGTGGTGTCGTGGCTGGGGATTCGCGGAGCCGTCCCGATCGTGTTGGCCACGTATGCGACGACCGCAGGCATCGACGGCGCCCGAACGATCCTCGACCTGGTGTTCTTCGTGGTGACCGCGTCGCTGCTTCTGCACGGCCTGACGGCGCAGGCGGTCGCAGAGCGTGCCGACCTGGCGGCGACGGACGCGACCGAACCTGTCGAGGTCGAGTTGCTCGCGGGCGATCTCGAAGGTGCCGAACTGTACGAGGCCACCGTCACCAGATCCTCGTCGGTGGTCGATGTCCGCCTGGCCGACCACCCACCCGATCGCGGCATGCGAGTGCTGCTGGTCACCCGCGCCTCGTTCACCTTCCCGCCGGATGGCGACACCGTCCTGCGCAGTGGCGATCGCCTGGTGGTCTCGAGCACCGATCGTGAGGCCGGAGTGGCCGGCGTGGTCGAATGGCTGGGCCAGCGCGACCACGAAGCCGGGCCACAGAACGGCGACTGACGTCGAGAGTCGTCCGGGAGCTGGCTCGCGCGTCGCGATCCTCGGCTGACAGGGGACCACGCATGCGTCACACTGGCGTTGCCGCCGGACGGGAGATGCGCGATGGGCACTGCGTGGCTGTGGCTCGGGGTCTTCATCGTGCCGCTCGTACTCATGGTTGCCATCGTGCTGTGGCGTGATCGCAGGCGCGGCGGTCGAAGTGGCTCCCTCGATGGCGACCACCGATTGCAGGGTGAGGCCAACGCCCTTGCCTATTCCGCTCGCTACGAGCGCGAGGACGGCGGAATCTAGGCGGACGTCC